>JAJZSS010000095.1 GCA_021849525.1 Chloroflexota bacterium | reverse complement strand
AGTACCAGGGACACTGCCACGTTTGCTGCCGATCAAGCGCTCATCTGGGAGCGTACGCAAGGATGGCACGGTCCCCTTCCACCATTATTTTGTGTGGCTCGAACAGGTCATCGCCGCCAACCTGGACAAACTTTTTCCAGGAATGACGATCCGGGTGACCTATCCATTTCGGGTGACGCGTGATGCCGATATGATGATCCAGGAGCTGGAAGCCGCCGATCTATTGGAGACCACCGAGCAAAGCGTGCGCAGACGCCGTTTTGGCACGGTCGTTAATCTGAGCGTTACCAGCGATATGCCAGCCCGCATCCGCAATTTACTCGTTGAAAACCTGGAAATGGAAAGCAATGACGTGTATGTATTTGATGGGCCATTGGGTTTGAGCTCATTATTCAGCCTGCACAGCATTGACCGCCGGGATCTGAAAGATGTACCGTTTAAGCCGGCAGTGCCTGTCCGCTTACGGGATTTTCCTCCAGATAACAACATCTTCGGCGCTATCCGGCGCGGAGATATCCTTCTGCACCACCCGTATGACTCGTTCGGTCCGGTGATCGATTTTATGTTGGCGGCGGCGCGCGATCCCGATGTGCTGGCGATTAAGCAGACCCTCTACCGGGTGGGGCGGGATTCGCCCGTGGTGGATGCGCTTTTGGAGGCGCGCGAAAACGGTAAGCAGGTGGCGGTACTGGTGGAGCTAAAAGCCCGCTTCGATGAAGAGAGTAATATCAACTGGGCCCGCAAGTTGGAGCGTGAGGGCGTGCATGTGGTGTACGGCCTTCTGGGGTTGAAAACCCACTCCAAGATCGCGCTGGTGATCCGCAAAGAGGGCGAGAGTATCCGCCGTTATATGCATCTGGCGACCGGCAATTACAACCCGGTCACGGCACACCTGTATGAAGATATTGGTATGTTTACCTGCGATGATGAGATTGGCGCCGACGCCACCGATCTATTTAATTACCTGACCGGATATTCCTCGAAGGTGAATTACCGCAAGCTGATGGTCGCTCCGGTGAACCTGCGCCAGGGGATGGACGCGCTCATCCGGCGTGAGATCGAGCACCACCAGAAGGGACGCCCGGCGCGTTTGATCTTGAAGATGAATTCTCTGGTCGACCCGTTGATCATCCGGTCGCTTTATGAAGCCTCGCAGGCAGGTTTATCTGTGGATTTGATCGTGCGCGGGATGTGCTGTTTGCGCCCGGGAGTGGCGGGGATCAGCGAGAATATCCGGGTCATCAGCGTGGTGGGGCGCTTCCTGGAACACAGCCGGGTCTTCTACTTTGAGAATGGTGGGCAGGAGCAGATTTACCTGGGCAGCGCCGACCTGATGCCGCGCAATATCAACCGGCGGGTGGAGGTGCTGTTCCCGGTCACGGAGCCACGCCTGATTCGCTATCTGCGCGACGATGTCCTGGATACTTATCTTAAGGACAATGTCAAAGCTCGTTTGATGAAGAAAGACGGTTCATTTTCCCGGATCAAGCCGAAAGGCAACGAACCCGAGATCAATGTGCAGGAATGGCTGCTGCAGTTCAACCAGACGTCTCAGAAATAAAAGCTCGAAAAGCTGAAAGGGATCTGGCAGTTATGTTTTTAACCATGGAAGAGCGTAGTGCGCTGGAAGCGCTGCTGAACAACAACCCACCACCGGGACACCAAAGGCGGGCTGAGGTGCTGATTCTAACGGATCAGGGACTGACCAGCCGCCAGATCGCCGAAAAAACTGGGTTAAAGCCCAGCGGGGTGCGTTACTGGCGCGCCCAATTCCGGATGCGCGGGATGAGTATTTTTGGCACCTCAACCCCGGAGCTTGAGAATGGCGAACCGAGCGGTGAAACGCCGGTCGTAGTCGAGGAGCCTATCTCAGAAGCTGCCCCCATTCAGGATAAGGGCACCGGTGGTAAGAGCCATACCCATGTCCATGACCTGGTTCTCGACCTTTTTGATCAAACCCAGCCGTGGCACAGATTGGGCGAGGCGGACCGGAAATTGCTGGCGGAAGCGGTGCTGCATGCTAAAGTGCAGCCTCCCAAAGCCGCCCGCAGAGACCTGCAGGCGGCGCGCACCTGGCTTGAAAAGCTGGGGATTGCAGAACTTACCCAAGATGAGCAAGATAAGCTGGCTGTGTTGTTACTCCTGCAGCGCGGAAAAATCAAGGATGGCGAGCTCGAGCGATTGGGTCTGCCTGAATCCATCCACAAAGAGACAGTAGCCCTGCTGAGTCTGCTGCGCATGGCCTGGGGCCTGGATGAATCGCACAGCCAGCAGACCCAAATCCAGGCAATTGAGAAGATCCCCGGAGGGCTGCGCGTGGTCGTGCGGGGAGAAAACGCCATCCAGGATGCCGCAGCAGCCAACCGCAGTGCAGGCTTATGGGCCAGCGCGGGTCTACCGCGCCTCGAAGTCCTGGATGCGGTCAGCGCCGAGGAGCGCCATTTTAGCAGCTTGCCGCTGCCATCACCGCTGCAAGGCACGAATTTATCACCAGATGATTCGCTGGCGGAGGCCGGGCGAAAAGTATTTTTGTTTCAATTCGCTCAGATGCTGGCGCACGAGTCGGGCACTCGCCTGGGCGAGGATATCGAAGAACTACATGATATGCGGGTAGCTACCCGGCGGATGCGCGCCGCGTTCGAGGTCTTTGGGGATGCCTACGAGCCGAAAGTCATAAAAACTTTGCTCAAGGGACTGCGGGCCACCGGGCGGGCGCTGGGCCATCCCCGGGATATGGATGTATTCATGGAGAAAGCCCATCTCTACTTGAACGGCCTGCCAGAAGACCAGCAGACTGGACTCGACCCGCTGCTCGCTGCCTGGGAACAGGAACGCCAGTCTGCCCGACAGGAAATGGTCGCATATCTCGATAGCCCGGCTTATGCGGAGTTTGTCGAGCGGTTCAACCATTTCGCCCAGACCCCCGGTGAAGGTGCACTGCCTGTCTCAGCGAAGCGGCCGGTCCCCAATCGCCTGCGGGAGATAGTGCCAATCCTGGTTTACAGCCGGATGGCATCCGTGCGGGCCTTTGAGCCGCTGCTGCGCAATGCCCGGATCGAACAACTCCATGCCTTACGAATTGAGTTTAAAAAGCTGCGCTATACGGTGGAATATTTTCGAGAGGTGCTGGGTCCGGAAGCGCGCAGTGTCATCGAGGTGATCAAAAAGCTGCAGGATCACCTGGGTGAATTAAACGATGCCAATGTCGCCACGCAGCTCTTGCGGCGTTTTCTGGACGATTGGGACGCAGGGCAGGAAGGGCTGCCGATCGCTGAGCGCCAGAATCCAGGAGGCATCATTGCTTACCTGGCGTACCAGCATGCCCGGCGGCATGAATTGATGATCTCTTTCCAGCAAGTATGGGAAGAATTTGCCAGCACCGAATTCCGCCAGACGCTGGCGGCGGCGATTGCGGTCTTGTAAACTGTTTAGCCTTCGCCCAATAAGACCATATCCGGCCCGCGGTTGATCTCCCAGGGATAAACGATATGGACGTCGGTTACAGCAGCGTAGTAATCGGGTTTGGTGGTGCTGAAGAGATTACGGTAAGGGTTGAAGTGCAGGACACAGGTGTAAGGGAAACCCCCGGCAACTGAAACCCGGTTTTTAACGGAGGTGATGGTCCGGCCTGAACCCCAGACATCATCGATCACAAGGGTTTTGCGGCCGCGCACCAGGCTGTCTTCGGGGAATTGAATGAACTGGGGCCAGGCCATCAGCTTGGTCTTTTCCATTTCCATCTGAGCAGGAAAGTCGACGGCTGCGGTCAGGATGTGAGTCAGGCCGATCGCCTCTGCCAGCATCCCACCGGGGATGATTCCGCCGCGCGTGATCATCACCATTGCATCGAATTCAGCCTCAAACTGCGGCAGCAAATGGTCGATCAGCTTATCTACATCCTGCCAGGTCAATAATTCCCGCCGTGCTTGCATGCCGGCCTCCTGATTGTCATCAAAATCTGTGAGTATTTTCTCTATTATAGCAAGTTTGGTGGATTAAACTCAATCCGCCACTCCTGAAGGTTACGCCAGTCTGCAAGGTGCGACTTTAAGAAACGCACCGGGTCGGGACCTTTGAGGATCAGCTGCCAGCGGTATTGGCGACCCAGGCGGGCGAAAAAACAAGGCGCCGGGCCAACCAGCTGGGTGGCTGAGTGGGCATCTGCAGCCACCCAGGCGCGAATCTGGTGGGCCAGTCCCTGGGCAGCTTCTTCAGCACGGGCGGCTTCGGTATGGCGGTATTCGAGACGCAGCAGGCGCACGAAGGGTGGGTAGCCTAATTCACGGCGGTGATCGAGCTCACGCTGGTAAAAGAATTTATAGTTGTGCTGGGCGGCAGCCTGGATAATATAGTTGTCCGGCTGGAACGTTTGCAGGATGGCCTGCCCGCCGAGAGGACTGCGCCCGGCGCGCCCGGCTACCTGGGTAAGCACCTGAAAAGTGCGCTCGCCGGAACGATAATCTGGCAGGTTTAAACCGGTGTCGGCCAGCACCGCTCCAACCAGGGTCACATAGGGTAGATCCAGACCTTTAGCCAGCATCTGCGTGCCCACCAGGATATCTGCCTGGCGAGCGCTGAACTGGCTCAGGATCAGCTCGTGGGCGCCTTTACGCTGGGTGGTGGTGGCATCCCAACGCAGGATGCGCGCTTTAGGAAAGCGGGCTTTGACCTCGGCTTCCACTTTCTCGGTACCGGTCCCGACCTGGCGGATGCGAGTGCTGCCGCAAACCGGGCATTTCTTCGGAGACTGGCGACGGTAACCGCAGTGATGGCAGCTCAGCAAGGGCGGGCTGCCAGGCGGCCGGATGGGAGGTAGATCATGATAGATCAGGGGCAGGTCGCAGTTGGGGCATTTAATGGTTTCGCCGCAGTCCCGGCAGAAAACATAGGTCGCACCTCCCAGGCGGTTCAGGAACAGGATCGCCTGCTGTCTGGCAGCGAGCACATGTTCCAGGCCGGATTGGAGCGCCTGGCTGAAGATCGAAGTGTTGCCGGATTTCAGCTCCTGGCGCATATCCACTATCTGCACCGGAGGCAGCTCGGCCGCGACCGCACCGCTTGGCGGATTGGCAGGCTCTGAGTTTTGAGCGAGCTGGGAGTAGCCCATAATACGCTGTGGGAGCTTTAGATATCTCCAGGTACGCTGGCTGGCCAGGTAAGTGTGGGTGGTGTTGGGCGTGGCAGAGCCGAGGATGCACACGGCGTGGGCCAGTTGCGCATACACTGAGGCGATCTCGCGGGCGTCATAGAAGGGTGGCTCGGACTGGTAGTAAGAATCATCATGACATTCATCGAGGATGAGCAAACCGAGGTTGGCGAATGGCACTGCCAGGGCGCTGCGCGGGCCGACGATGACCTGCAGCGCGCCGCTGCGTGCCCGCCGCCAGGTGTCGAATCGCTCACCCTCGCCAAGCTGGGAGTGGAGCAGCCCGACCTGGCCCGGGAAACGGCTCATGAAGCGCAGAACGGTCTGCGGAGTGAGGGCGATCTCCGGGACAAGCACAATCGCCTGGCGACCCAGGCGCAGAGTCTCAGAAACGGCGCGCAGATAAAGCTCGGTTTTGCCGGAGCCGGTCACGCCATGAAGCAGGCAAGGCTGTACCGGCTGGTGGCGATTGGCGAGATCGATTTGTTCAGCAAGCACTTTCCAGACGGTGTGCTGGTCGGCGGTTAGTTCTGGAATGAGCGGGGAAGCAATAGCGGAGGCTGGCTGTGAGCCGATTGCCGCCAGGGCTTCTAAGGGATCGCGCCAGGTCTCATTCTGGCCCAGGAGGATCAGGCCGCGTTTTTCCAGGTAGTGCAGGTCAGCCAGGTTGGCCTGGCTGGCAGCGTATACCCAGGCGACATCGACCGGTCTGGGTTCTTCCAGCAGGTAGCGGATGACCGCCTGGCGGCGCTCCAGGGCGGGAGTACCCGGTCGACCCAGCTCAGAAAGCTGCGCCTGCGCCTCGCCGGGTGGGCAGCCCAATTCTACCGTGCGTACAGTCTTCGGCCTGACCTTGATCTCTGGCAGCACGGCGCGGCTGGCAAGAACACCGCGCCGGCGGAGCTGTTCCGCCGCCTGGCGCCAGTCTACCCGCTTGAATGAATTGTCGATCTGTCCGGAGCGCAGCTCGCCCCGCCGCTCGAGAAGCAGCACCAGGCGCTGGGCGGTGGCGGAGATGGGACGTTTGGTATCGCTCAGCCGGTCCTGCCAGTCTGCAGTCAGGCTGTACAGGCTTTCAGAGGGTTGGCTCAGGCCTGAAGGGACAAACAGGCTGATCCAGGCAGCCAGTGAGGTAAGCGAGCTCTCGGCCAGCTGGCGGGACAGATCGATCTGGACTGGAGTCAGCACCGGTGTGCGATCCAGGAGAGAATAAACGGCCCTGGTTTCAGCGACTTCAGGCCGGTCAACCGCAGCGAGAATCACGCCCTGAGTGTACGCCTGTCCAAAGGGAACGATCACCAGCTGACCGGGCTGGGTCTGAACTTCTAGCTCTGGTGGTAAGT
>JAJZSS010000094.1 GCA_021849525.1 Chloroflexota bacterium | reverse complement strand
GGCATTGAGCCTGATTGTCAGCCCAGAACCAGGATTACCTCACCCATCGATCGTTTTATCCCGCCAACCAGATCAAGGTTATTCCCCACGCGGAGATGGCAGCGACTACAGCCATCTATGGAATGGACAGAGTCCTCTCGATGTATTTTTAATCAGTGATATTTTACATCACAGCGAACCAGAGCTCGTCAAAGGACTGGTACGCAATTATTTAGCCGTTCAATCAGAGGACGGATTTATCGACTTCAAGCCTGGAATTGCCAGGCAAAGGAGCCGCGTCCTGGCGACACCTTTGTTGGCAACCCTGACCTGGCAGATTTATCAGACCGGAAGAGATCGCAAGTTTCTCGAAGATGCCTATCCATCCCTGGTCGAATTCATCGAAAATTGGTTTAGCCCGGAACATGACCGGGATCAGGACGGCATCCCCGAATGGGATCACCCCATCCAGTCTGGCTACGAGGATCACCCCCTATTCGCCAGCTGGCATGATTGGTCCCAGGGAATAAATATCGAATGTGCGGAAAGTCCATCATTATGCGCATTCTTACTGCATGAGCTTGACGCATTATCGCACATGGCTGCCGAGCTAAATCTTGACAGAAGTCCAGATGAATTTGAAGCCCATTCACACCGCCTGAACAAGGCCCTGGAAGAATGCTGGAGCGAGGAGCAGGGTATCTTTTTTGAACGCGATCGAGATACCCACACCAGCCTACCGCCTGTCTGGTTGGGTGAGCGCACCGGTCCAGGGACGATCCAGCTCCAGGGTGAGTACGCTCACCCCATCCGATTGGTGATAAAAATAATCACCGGTGAATCCGGCACTCGCCATCCCCACCTGGTCATCCACGGCACCAGCATCTCCGGGAACAATAGAATTGAGGAAATCAGCGAGGAGCAGTTTAAGTGGCTGCCTGGACGAGGAAGCCTGACCGGAGAGCGGATCTACCAGGCCATTGATCGCCTGGACATCGAGAATATTGCACCTGAAGATCAGGTGATTGTCCATTCAGCCGGATTCCAAAGTTTGACCATCTCCCAATTGCTACCCCTGTGGTCAGGGCAGCTGCCTGTAAGGACTGCTGAACAGCTGGTCGGCGAAACAATCTCCAATCCTCTCCGCTTCTGGCAGCCGTTCGGCATTCCAGCCTGCGTCGAGGAGCGTTTGATTCCTGAAGAAGATGAGGTGTGCTTGAGCTGTGACCCCCTGTGGAATGGATTCATCATCGCTGGACTCCAAAAATCCGGTTATACCCAGGAAGCGGCTGAGCTTTTTACACGCATCATGAATGCAACGGTATCCGCCCTAAAAATTGATGGGGGCTTTCGCCGCTATTTCCATCCTGTAACAGGGCAAGGGATGGGCGAGCTAAACCACCTGAGTGGACTACCGCCGGTTGGCTTGTTTTTAAGGCTGCTGGGTATTCAAATCCACACACCAACCCGGGTGGAAATTGCTGGAGAGAACCCTTTCCCCTGGCCAGTTACGGTACAATATCGAGGGTTAACGATACTCAGAGCTAAAGAAAAAACGACCATCATTTTTGCCGATGGCCAGACGGTTGAAGTCAGTGGACCTGATCCACAAGTGGTCTCATTGGAAGACCAGTAAGGCTGTCACCTGTCAATGGAGGTATTGTTGATATGGAAGGTATGTCAAATCATCCATCATTCAAACCAACCAACCCGCCGTCGACTGGTGAGAAGATCGATCGTTTAATGTTTGCGATCATCCAAACCCAGGACATGGACAAGGCGATGCGCGCCCTGAACAAACTCGGATTTTCTGTTACCCAGATCTCCACAACCGGCGGCTTTTTAGGGCAAAATAATACTACCCTGTTGATTGGTTATCCAGAATCGAAGGAAGTCCTCGCCATCGAGGCGTTACAAAAGAACTGCCGCAGGCGAGTAGAATATGCCGCTACCCCTCTCGAGGGCGCGCCGTTCCATATGCCCTTAGCCACACCGATCCCGGTAGGCGGGGCGACGGTCTTCACTTTCGATATTGAACACTACGAGGAGATCGGATGAAACTAATCATTGCCATTGTACGCGATGTCGATAAAGAACCCGTATCGAATTCCTTGCTCGAGGCTAATTTTCGGGTCACACAGGTCTCCTCAACCGGTGGATTGCTGCGGCGTGGATCCAGCACTTTGATGATCGGAGTGGACGACGAAAAATTAGACAGTGCTCTGCAGATCATTCGCTCTCATCTTGATCCGTCGAGCACCTCCGAAAGTAAGAAGGCGACCCTTTTTGTGCTCAATGTTGAGCACTTCACCCAAATCTAAGCCGACCTCCGGCCTCAGATCTGCGATTTATTACACTTCCAGGCCAGTGGCTTCTTGGAATCGGGGCGATTCTTTAAACTCTTCGACCGAGTACACAAACACCTGCAGGCGTTTTTTTAGCCACAGATCAGGCTGCGCTCCCATTTTTTCACATAAATAGCTTAAGAATATTGCCTTATCCGGGATTTTTTCCCATACTTGAGGCAAGAAAGTTGCCCGGCGGATCCCATCTCGCAGGATTACGCCATCGATTCCAGGACGCAAGACTTCGAGCAGCTCTGCCGGAGAGCCGTACTCAACCGGCTGGGGGACCGTCAGATAAGAGATCTCGATCTCAATGTTGTTTAATTCGTCTGGCTGTAACGGTGGAAAACGGTAATCCTGCAATGCTGCGGCGACGGCATGCTGGCGGACATCTTCTGCCAGTGGCTGGTAAGCCTCTAATGCCCCAACACAGCCGCGTAATTCTCCTCGGCAGGTAAGGGTGACAAAAGAAGCCCCTTCAGCCTGCAGATGATCGGATAACTGGTCCAGCTCAAGGGAGGGTAAAGGTTCACGATTAACACCCGCTTCGAGCGCCTGGCGGGCTAACTCCAAAAGCTGCTGCTTTTCTATATTTGAAAGGCTCGCTGGCATCTCCCCACCTCTAACTTCAACTGAATTATTTCACGACCTGATGGTAATCACGCTCAAAGTAAATGAGCGGATTTGAATTGTTGGTCGATCGCAAGGCAAGAACTTCGCCGATGAAAAGTATGTGGGTTCCAACCGTGTGTGAAGACACGACCCGGCAATCAAATCCTGCCAGAGCATTTACCAGGAGCGGCGCGCCGGTGATCAGCGTGGTCCATTCTAACCCGGCGAATTTGTCAGAAATTTCTATAATCCGCCCGGCAAAGCGATCGGAAATCACCCGCTGATCATCTGCCAGAATGGAAACCCCAAATGCGCCGCTGGATTGGATTAACCGGGTCGTACTGGCAGTTTGCTCTAATGAGACCATCACCAGCGGTGGTTCGAGGGAGAGCGATGTAAAAGAGCTGACGGTCATCCCATGCCGGACAGTTCCATTTTGTGCAGTCACGATCGTCACACCAGTTGCCCAGCGCCGCATGGCTGCCCGAAACTCATCCGCACTGTCCAGCTCCAGTTTTTTTGTCACGCAATAACCTCACATTGAAGATGTCTTCATCATACATTCCAGAGACATCTCCGTCAAGAGGCATACAAATTCATGCCAATCCTCGGTTTCAACCCTGTCTAAGCTGGCAATGAAATATCTCGCTTTCATTCCGGGAAAATATCACCTTGGCAAAACAGGTTTAGTATGCTAAACTAATGCGAAGCCACGCTCAGCGTGGCTTGCTTTCCGCCCCGGACCAGCCAACGGTTGAATTTCGGGGCTTATCCCAAGGAAAGGAGGCATTTCCCGATGCGTGCATATGAATTGGTTGTTATTGTTCACCCCGACCTGGATGAGACAGCTCTCGGCGAGGTTGTAGAGCGGATTAAAGGCTGGGTTACTGTGGACGGCGGAATTATCGACAAAGTCGATATGTGGGGTAAGCGACGTCTGGCTTACCCGATCCGCAAACAGCTCGAAGGCCAGTATGTATTTATGCAGACCAGCATGCCCGAGAAGAATCTTGTCGGAATAGAACGTAATTTACGTTTCCTCGAGCCGGTCATGCGTTTCTTGCTCATTGCCAACTAGCATAGAGAAAAAACCCTCACTCAAATGAGGCCGTCACTCCTTACAGGAGAGTAAGATGACCAGAGGTCTGAATAAAGTCATGATAATCGGACGGCTGGGCCGAGATCCAGAAATGCGTTATACGCCTTCTGGTCGCCCGGTGACTACCTTCAGTGTAGCAACCAGCCGCTCCTGGAATACATCCGAAGGCGGCAGACGAACCGAGACTGAATGGTTCAATGTGGTCGCCTGGAGCACCCTGGCCGAAATCTGCAAGCAGCACCTCAATAAAGGCCGACTGGTTTATATCGAAGGGCGATTGCAAACTCGCCAATGGGAAGATCCAGAAGGCACCAAACACTCGTCAACTGAGATTGTCGCCAATGAGATGATCCTGCTCGAAGATCGCCGGGAAGGCAATCATCTTGAGGATGAGGACGAAGTCGACGAGGAAGAATTTCCATTTTAGGGTCTGTGAGCGGTCCGCTTGGACGCCCAAGGACCCATGATCACGAGGAGTCAAGAACGTGAGTAACCAACCAGCAACCCCCGAGGGACGGAATGGCCCTCGCCGCTTCTTCGCCCGGCCGCGTGAATGCCAATTCTGCGCCGACAAGAACGCGGTTATTGACTACAAGCTCTATGATATGTTACGCCGCTTTGTCAGCGATGACGGGAAAATACGCCCCCGCCGCCAGACCGGCACCTGCGCAAAGCACCAACGCGCCCTGGCCACGGCCATTAAACGCGCTCGCCACCTGGCATTGCTGCCATATTCCGGCGAAGTTCTGCGCTAAGCTGATTTCAGTCTATATTCATCGCGGGGCATAGGATTCCCCTGTGCCCCGCTTTTGTGTAAGGAATTACTATGTCTGAAACACCAAAAGAAAAAATTCCCCAGACCAAGAAGCATCTGGCGCGCCAGCAAAAGGAAGAGTTGCAGCGCCGCTATCTGCTGATTGGTACGGTTGTGATCATCATCGCGGTGGTGGGCGTCATTCTATACGGTTACTTATATCAGGGCATCATCCAGGATTCTCAAGCGCTCATAACCGTTAATGGCGATAAGATCACCACGAAACAGTTCGCAGGCCAGGTTCGTTATGGGCGGTATGCGCTGATCCAAAACGCCGCCAACACTTACCAGTTGTCCCAAATGTTCGGATCTGACCCCAGTATCCAATCTTCGATCCTCAGCCAGTTTTCTCAAATTCAATCCCAGATGAATTCGATCGGTCAGGACATGCTGGACCGGGTTACCGATAATACACTCATCCGGCAAGAAGCCAAACGCCGGGGGATTACTGTTACTGAAGCGGAGCTGGACAAGGCTTTCGAGGAAGCATTCGGATATTTTCCGAATGGAACCTCGACACCCACATCAACTTTAGAACCGATCCCCACCTCGACATATTCGGCGCTCCAAATGACCGTGATGGCTCCGACCGCCACACTGGACCCGACTGTAGCAACTGCCACAGCTGAAGCGTTGAGCGCAGACGCAACCGCCACTGCCCAGGCGGCACCCCCAACCACAACACCCGAAGTTACCACTACACCGGCCGGTGAAGTAACACCCACCCAGATACCGACTGCAACCAGCACCCCTTCTGGACCAGCCACGGCGACCGCTACGCTTGCACCCACAGCAACCGCCACACCGTTCACCCTGGAAGGTTATCAGAAACTGTATCAAGAATCGATCACCGGTTTCAAGGATAACTACGGGATCAGCGAAAGCGATCTGCGCTATGTGATCGAATCGCAGCTATATTATTTCAAGGTATTTGATGCCGTCGTAGCCGAGCTGAATATTCCTCGCACCCAGGAACAAGTCTGGGCCCGCCACATCCTGCTGGAAACGAAAGAACAGGCTGAGGAAGTAAAGGATCTTTTGGACGGCGGAGTAGACTTTGCTGTTCTGGCCAAGACTTACTCGACCGACACCAGCAATAAGGACACAGGCGGAGATCTCGGCTGGTTTGGCCCCGGCTTTATGGTCGCTCCCTTCGAGGAAGCGGCTTTCGCTCTGGAACCTGGTCAGATCAGTGAGATCGTGGAAACCGATTTCGGTTTTCATATTATCCAGAGCCTGGGTAAGGAAGAACGCCCATTGAGCGACTCAGACTATGAGAATGAAAAGAATACCAAGTTCCAGGAGTGGCTGACCAGCCTGAAGGAAGCTGCCACAATCGTTACCCGTGACGACTGGGCAAGCCGGGTTCCGGACGAGCCAGCCATGCCGCAGGATATCAGCAACTACATTACTTCACTCCAAACCCAGTTCCTGGAGAGCCAGGCGACTCAGGCAGCCCCAGCACCGCAGCCGTAACCTCTGTCTAATTGCGAAATTGCGGTCTGAATAATTCTCTCGACCCAATAACATACAGCCCCGAGCGCCAGACGATGGCATCTCGGGGCTGTTGTTATTTACAGTAAAAATCAGCCAGCTTCGCCAACCACCTGGCTGACCTGATCCAGTTTAAGGCTCAGGACCTG
>JAJZSS010000093.1 GCA_021849525.1 Chloroflexota bacterium | reverse complement strand
CGGTGGTAGTTTCCGATATTTTCATCAGTTCTATCCTACATGGATAATCCGGGACTGATCAAGCTTCATAATGAGGCATCAGACACCCGGAATGGGATCATCCGCCATCATCAGATGGACCGCGGCAGTTTTGAAACACCTGGGCAGCGCCAGGATTTTAGGGTTTGGTCCGGTATAACGCATCGCATCCTGGATCGCGGAATCAAAGGTCGGGCGGGTTTTGAGTCCCATCGCCCGGGCATAGCCCGGTTCATACGCCCCGACAATGTAGGTGGCGGCGGTGTGCATCTCTGTGATGTGTCCACAGGCGACCATCGAAAAGGCGTGATAAGGATGGTAGCCGTAATTGAAGCGGTATTTGTCGATATACTCCTGCTTGTGGCTGAAATATTCGCCATACTTCTCAACCTCTGGCAAGGTGTTGTGATAATCCTTTTGGAAAAGCTCATACAGCTCGCGATAGGAAGGGAATTCCTCGTCATGGAAATAGCCATTGCAGATCGAGGAGCAAATGACCACAAATTTATCTTTCATCACCCGACGGTGACGAATAATATTGGCCCCGATCGCCTGCAAAATCAGGATCGGGTTGGTGCCGTGCCCGTTCCCGTAATGAAAATTCTGAGGCATGCCAAACAGCATGATATCGAATTTCTCTTTCGCCCAGGGCACATAGGTGCGCCGGTTGGCAACCTCCCAGGCTAAGGGCTGAATCGCCTGACCATAGCCAGAATACACAGCCAGCTGGCGGGCATTGGTATCCAATACTGCGTCGCACATGAAGAATTTCTGCCCCATCTCTTTTTCCATATGCTTGCCGATGGCATCAAATTTATCCCGCATCAGGCTGTGGGGTGAGACGGGCGTAAAATCAGACCGGTGCATCACAGACGGAATATGGTGAGAGGCGATCGACTTCCAGTGGGTGATTCCAGTCGCGACCATCTTATAGCCGCCCGAATACCCGCCGTACGGATTCCCCAGGACATGCCCGATCATGATCGCTGCCCCTGCCCGCCCCGACTCAAAGACCTGGCGGTTCATGATCACCGGATCGCCCAGCTCATCATAGCCCAGGTCAACCAGGTTCTCCCAATCTTCCGAATCATGATTAATGATCTGGTGGCTGGGCATAAACTCGTAATAAACCTGCTCGCCCAGGATGGCTTTGATTTCTTCATTTGTGTTTTTACGGTGCAGCCCATTCGAACAGATCAGGAGAATATCTTCTTTGAAGACACCGGCTTTCAAGCACTCTTCAATCAGCAAGGGTATCGCTACTTTGCGATGCGAAGTCGGCTGGTAACCCCCCTTCACTCGATCGGGGAAGCTGATGGTCACTTTAGAGCCAGGACCCACAGTTTCGGATAAAGGCGGCATTCCAACCGGGTTGAGGATAGATTGGCGCGTGGCTTCCACCACATCTTCCAGCGCCGGTGGATCGGGGATTGTTTCGCCAGGAATAAAGACTTCTGCTGTATCGGGGAGATTGGCGCTCAGGGTGCCTTCGCCATACTCAAATTGAACTGTCTTCATGGTATTCTCCATGTCTGGTTATTTACGGTGGAGACCAATTTCATTTAAGCAGTTAAATACTTTTCGATAATCCGCTTGAGCTCCGGGACAGAAAAACCGATTTCACCGCTGAAACGCGTCAAAGCAACCAACCCGCCGTCGATGGTGGGAATTCCAGCAATCATGGCTGCGTTCTCTTCCTTTAACCCGCCGCCATAGACGACAGCTACCTCAACTCCAAAATTTTCAAGAATAAGATTCTTGATCGTAGCCGAAACAAAGCTGATATATTCTGCTCCGGGCGGCGTCTTGCCGGGTCCAATCGCCCACACCGGCTCGTAGCCGATCACAATCCGGCCATCCTGCAAGGCATTCTTCGAAGCATGCAAATCCCCCATAAGCTGGTTTCGCAAAACTTCGGTGATATTATGTTGCTGCTCGTCAAAAGACCCTTCGCCCCGTTCCTCTGCCGATTCACCTACACACAGGAGTACTTTTAATCCAGAATCCAACGCAGCGGCGATCTCTGCCTGGATGAGCCGATCGATCGCATGGGTAGAGATAATCCTCAGGACAGGATCGGTATGGATGCCAGGCTCGTAGGCGCGCATCACCTGCAATTTTGCTTTGCGCTCTTCGGAATGGCCAATAATCGCCCACTGGCTACCCAGCGCAGCTGCCGCAGCCGCGGGAAGGCTGGTCGTATATGCCCCGAAATTCTTCCCGGGCTGGATATTCTCCCAATGCACGCCCTGGCAGCCGACAGCCAGCATGCGAGTCTGGTCATCTGAAAAGCTGTGCAGTCTATTCACGGCGGTATTGATTAAACCCTCGGGCAGGAGGTAAGTCAGGCTCAAATTCGGGTGGCTTCCGAGACCCTGTTGAACGGTATCGGTGATCACACTATCAATCCACTGAACAGGGTCTGCGACCGAGGACAGCCCACCCAGCGATTTTGGAACTTCGAATCTTTTCAGGTTGACAAAAATTTGCCGCATTGCGTTCTCCAAAACATATAATGACGGCGTGTGCATCGAAGCAGGTCAATGCACACGCTTAAACCCTGAGTACACATGATTTTTCAATCGACAACTAATCCTGAAGCAGGATCGTTATTCGTAGAGTGATTGATCCCAGAAATTGGAGAAGCGCCGGATACCGTCGTGAGTGTAGGGATGATCGAAGGCTTCCTGGTACACGGAAAGTCCCGCTGTCACAATATCGGCGCCTGAGACGGCCGAATCTACAATCTGGCGTCCATTACGAACAGCAGCAACGATAATTTCGGTCGTGAATCCGTAATTGTCCCGAATGGCGACGACATCATCAATGAAACTGCGGACTTCTTCGCCATTGGTTTCTTTCCAGCCGATAAATGGAGAGACGAAAAATGCTCCGGATTTCATCGCCATCAACGCCTGGGCAGCGCTGAAAACCAGGGTGATATTGGTGCGAATATTCTTCTGTGCCAGCGTACGGGCAACTTTAAAGGCGGGCTCAATGCATTGGAGCTTGATCACGAAATTCGGTGAGATCGCTGCCAGTTTTTCGGCTTCGGTCAGCATGTCCTGATAGGTGACAAAATGCGGATTGACCTCCACCGAGACGGTTTTTTCGGTGCCTTCCACCAGCTTCGCAATATTGCGGATAACCGTCATAAAAGGCTTCCCCGCAGACTGGACATGCCGCGGGTTGGTTGTGATTCCATCGATATCAAATGCATCCAGCGCATAACTGATTTCATCTTCTTTGGCGCTGTCAAGAAATAGTTTCATGCTCAATCTCCTGGTTTCTAAATAATAATGGAACTAGATTTGTTCCGGATTCAAATAGAACAAATTGGTCAAAACTAAAGCGGCTGCCCCGACAATGCCGGCTTGCCAGCCAAAACTGGTCGCCTTTAATTCAACTTTCTTACCCAAGCCAGCCACAGCCGTGTTGTGTAAAGTCTGGCGGGCGACAGGCAGGATCAGATCCTGCCCCTGAATATATAAACCACCCAGAACGATCATCTGCGGATTGAGTAAATTGACCAGGTTAGCCAGCGCTATCCCGAGATAGTATGCTGCCTGCTCGACAATCTTTATCGCATCCCGGTCACCTTCCCGAGCCGCCATGAAGAGGAGATCACTTCTCCGCCCTCCACCAGAATTTAATTTCAGGGCCAGCAATCCACTAGGGTTTTCCAGGGCAGCCTGTTCAGCCTGGCGGATCAAAGCCGGTTCGGATACCAGGGTCTCCAGACAACCACTCTGCCCACAATGGCATGGTAATCCATTATGGGTCATGATAATCATATGTCCAATTTCCCCGGCGCCCAGATTTGCGCCGCGCAAAAGATGGTTGCCAATAACGATTCCTGAACCGACTCCGGTGCGCCCATAAACAAAAACCAGTGAGCCTGCATTGCGTCCCGCCCCAAAAAAGGCTTCTCCGACAGCCATTGCCTTGACATTGTTATCCACAACGATGGGCAGGTTAAGCTTCTCTGATAGCCAATCACGGATCGGGATATCACCCCAGCCAAGGTTATATGAAGCCGTGCTGACTCCCGTCAGATAATTCACCAAGCCAGCCGCCCCGACGCCAACCCCAATGATCCGATCGCGTTCTATATTTTCTTCAACGATTATTTTTTCAATCTGGTTGGTGATTTCATCAAATATGGAGCGGGGGCGAGCATTTCTTGAGAAAGTGAAGGTATGGCTGACCAGGATCTCAGCGCCCAGATTGGCGACGGCAATCCGATATATTTCTACCCCGAATTGAACAGCAATCGCAAACCGGGCATTTTTCACCAGGTGAAGTGCAGAGCGCGGTCGCCCGGCTCCACGCCGGCCGGAATATTCCATCACACCGTTCTCTGCAACCAGCCCCATTGCAATCAATTCGTCAATGATATTGGTGATGGTTGTCGTGGAAAGGGAAGTCAGATCAGCAATCTGAACCCGATAGGCAGGCTCATGGTAAAGCAGGCTTAGCAGCACCGCCTGCATATTATGGACCTTGACTCGGTTAATATTACTGCCTAGAATGGAAGTTTCGATCATTTGTATTTTAGGTCCCCATCACCTTAATTATTTAATCAAGTTGAATAATTAATTCTATCCAGATTAATTGGCAGAGTCAAGGGTAGATATTCATCGACGGCGTCAGGCAATATAGACTGGTTCCCCCCCGATCCATGTGCTCACGACTTCCAATTGGGCGGTCATCAAAACCAGGTCAGCCCGAAATCCGGGCGCGATCTGGCCAATAGAATCATCAAGCCTCAGGAGTGCCGCCGGCGTCGTAGTCAGGCAGGTCAAAGCATCTTCCAGCCTACAGCTTGTAAATGAAAGCAGGTTGCGCAAAGCTTGCGGATGGGTGAGGATACTGCCGGCCAGGACTCCATTGGGTAAGCGAGCGCTGGTTTCATCGACCATCACATCCAGATCGCCCAGCTGGTATTTTCCGGGCGGCATACCCAGAGCCGCCATCGCATCGCTCACCAGGGTCATTCGTCCTGGCCCGGTTAATTTCCAAACCAGATCGACCAGGGCCGGGTGAACGTGGATTCCATCTGGAATCATGCCAAAACGCAATCCAGCTTCAGCCAGAACAGCCCCCGGTAAACCTGGATCGAACTGCAGCAAGGGGGACATCGCATTGAAGAGATGGGTGGCATATCCAACCCCGGCGCGGAAACCAGCCCGCGCCTGGTCGAATGTCGCCAAAGAATGCCCGGCGCTAACCACAATCCCGCGCTGGATTAATTCTGCGATTACGGCCGCGGCTCCGGGCAACTCCGGGGCCAGGGTTACCATTCGCACACCTGCTTCGGGTGAAAGTGAGGCGTAATCAGCCGGATCAGGGGATCGTAGATATTCCAAACGGTGTGCACCTTTGCGCTCAGGATTTAAAAATGGACCTTCAACATGCAGGCCCAATGGTCGCGCGCCCAGGAATCCTTCCGGCGGTCCAGCCTGGAGCTGAGCCTGGGCACGGGAGATTTTTTCCAGCGGAGAGGTAACGATTGTAGGTAAAAAGTTGGTAACGCCAAAACGAGGCAACTTTTGGGCTATTTGATATATGGTTTCAGGTTCAGCCGTAAAATCGCAGCCAAATCCACCGTTGATTTGCAGCTCGATAAAGCCTGGAAACAATAGCAAATCTCGGGCGTCGATCCGCTCACCGTCCGTCCAGGCTGCTGCTTCGGCGAGTGACCCTATCTGCCGGATAACCTGGTCTTCGACCAGGATCGCAGCCTCCGGCAACCATTCATAGGGAGTGTAAATATCTGCCCCCTGGATTATCAACCGTTTGACACCCATGTTTTAATCCTCATTAATATTGTCTCCGAAAAGTATACTCTGAAATTAGTATCCGCAGATTGCCCCATTTTTAAATCAACTTTTGAAAAAAGACTTAACTTGCAGATAAACAATTTGTAAGGGCGATTCACCCAACTGCCTGCTACAATCATATTGGCAAGAACATCATAACCAATTGCATAAACATAACATTTTACACAACCAATAAACAAAATTTATAAATACAGGTCACAATGAAAATCTACTCCAGGAGCTTGCAGCTTCTCCTTACATTCTTATTGCTCTTTACTCCCTTAGCCAGTGTGAAAGCTGGCTATTCTCCAGGCCAACCAGACGGTGTGCAATCAATTTCCAATCCTGCCGACGATACCTGGGTTTATTTACCCATCCTGAACACCCCCAACACCAGTGCAAATCCCCCTGCCCCCCAAACGCGCCGGGTGAATGCGCCCTATGTGGATCCCCGCTTATCGGATGACTCCGAACGGGATTCAACCATATTCTGGTTCGGGAAGGTCACTCCCGATGAAAATTATACCGATGTGCGTGTTCACTACGAAGCAGACCGCTTAATCGTCATCGTCGAGGTATTCGATCGCTTACTGTGGAACGATCGAAGTCCGGTGCCAGATAAGAATAATTTCCCATTATGGGATTCGGTCACACTTTTGTTGAATACTGATGCCACCTCATTAACATCTCCTACTTCAAGAAGCTTCCGAGTTGACGC
>JAJZSS010000092.1 GCA_021849525.1 Chloroflexota bacterium | reverse complement strand
TCCCCCATCCTGTAATTGAGGTTTATCAATCGTGACTGGAACTCTCATCAATGTTGCTGCCATTCTGCTTGGAGGCGCCCTGGGTCTACTATTTGGCGCCCGCTTACCAGACCGCGTCCGCCAGACGGTGCTGGCAGGCATGGGTTTGTTTACCGCAATCCTGGGCATCCAGATGACTTTTGACACCCAGCAGCCGCTGGTCATCGCCGGATCGCTGCTGATCGGCAGCCTGCTGGGCGAGTGGTGGCAGATCGAAGACCGCCTGCGGAATCTGGGCGCCTGGCTGGAAGAGCGCATGACGCGCAGAAAAACGGATGGCGCGGCCGCGGTCGAAAACCCGGAAAGCAATCACGGCAGTCGCTTTGTGCGCGGTTTCCTCACTGCCTCGCTGGTGTTTGCGATTGGTCCCATTGCCATCCTCGGCTCGATCCAGGACGGGCTGACCGGCGACTACAGCCTGCTATCGATCAAATCCATCCTGGATGCATTTGGCGCCCTGGCGTTTGCGTCTTCTTTAGGGGTGGGAGTATTGTTCTCCAGCCTCGTCATCCTGTTCTACCAGGGCGGGATCAGCCTGCTGGCAAACCAGGCCCAGGCGCTGCTCACCACCGCCATGACCAATGAAATGACCGCCACCGGAGGTGTGCTGCTGCTGGGACTGGCAATCAGCAACCTGCTGGAGATCAAACGGATCCGGGTAGGAAATTTCCTGCCTGCCCTGCTGGTCGCTCCGATCATCGTCGCCATCCTGGCTGCCCTCGGCATCCCGCTCAAATAAAGCGTTACTTTCAACATTTGGATTAAAACAAAAGCAGGGCTGGCGATTAACCGGCCCTGCTGGCCTAAATAAACATCGGGGAGATGAGGATCAGGAGCCGCCGGCAGCCAGTTCCTGCTCGATGAGCTGGCTGATTTCTTCGTACGTGGCGACGTAGCCCACCCGGCCGGCAAGCTTGCCATTCACGAATATCGTCGGGGTGCCGGATACACCTAACGAAGTTGCATCCGCCATATCCTGCTGGATTACATCATCAAATTTCTCATCCTTGTAGCAGGCATTGAAGGCAGCCATATCCAGGCCGATCGCCTCGGCATAGGCAGCCAGCCGCCTGTCCGTGTAGGCGCCGGCGCCCTCGCCAAAATTGGCGAACAGAATATCATGGTAGTCCCAGAAGCGGCCCTGGTCCGAAGCGCACATACTGGCGTTGGCAGCCTGGTCCGATTCTTTGATGCTGGAGCGGTCATCGAGGAATGGATAATGGCGAAACTCGTAGCGGATCTTGCCGGTTTCGACATAATTCTGGATCACCAGAGGCTCAATCGATTTCGAATATCCCTCGCAGGCAATGCACTGAAAATCCTCGTAAGCTTCTACGACGACTTTGGCGTCGGTTGGCCCCAGCGCCCGTCCATCGGCCTGGGGGTAGGCAACAGGGGTGATCTGGACAATTTCACCAACCGGCGTGTTGGCATTGACCAGACCGGGCAGAATAATGATCGCCCCCAGCACCAGGGCTACCACAACCAACCCGCCAACGATCAGAATCTTATTGCGCTGTTCCTTCTTGCGGCGCTGCTCCCGGATCGTCTCACGTTTGGAAGGTGTCTTCTTCTTCTCCATGGCATCTCCTAATTTGATTGGTAACGCATTTTGCCATACCCGACAGGCTTTGTCCAGTCAAAGCAGGCGGTACAGGATTAATATTTGAATAACGCTATTCGTTTTCCGCCTGCAGAATTAGCTGCTGGTCCATCCAGCCCAACAGGTACTGGAGCACCTGCTCTTTTTCTGGCTCATTATGAAGCTCGTGGTACAGCCCTTCCCACAGCTTGTAGGTCACATTCCCGGGAACAAGCCTGGCAAATTCCTGGCTTCCCCGGGGATAACCCAGTTGATCGGCTGAGCCATGGATAACGAGTAAAGGAAGCCTGAACTGCTGGGGATGTGCTTGCACCCAGTTGACCATGTCCAGCATCCCTTTCCCGAAGCCCAGGCTGGACCGGTTATGAACCAGGGGATCAGCCAGGTAAGCATCGACCACCTGACGATCGCGTGAGATATCATTCACATTCAGGCCAGTTGGGATGGTTAACCTGGGCGTCAGTGATCCTAAGATGCGGACCAGGTTAACCTTTGCAATCTGCTTGTGGAGGACCGTTGTTAAACCTGGCGCAGAAGAAATGACCCCACATAGCGCTGTCTTATACCGCAAAGCGTAATAGAGTACCAGGAGACCGCCCAGGCTGTGCCCGTATAAAAAGCGCGGCCTCCCAGGATTTACCTTGGCAAGCTTTTCTAAGAGCAGGTCGATATCTTGCAGAATTAGATCCATGGAATCTGCATGCCCGCGCGGCCCGGGGGTTTTGCCATGCCCGCGCAGGTCCACGCTTTGGACCATATACCCGGCCCGGGTGAAGTGGGCTGCCACATGCTGGTAGCGCCCGCTGTGTTCGCCCAGCCCATGGACCAACGCTATTCCAGCCTTCGCTTCGGTATCCGGCAGCCACCTGCGGGTGAATAACTCCGTGCCATCGCGAGCCTGCCAGGTCTCGATGAGTTCTTTCATGCTTATGCTCCGCTATTAAGGATGAACCGTTGGGTACGGTAGTTATTTTCTGAAACTGTGGTTCTTCAGGGAATAAATTCGTAAATCGGGTATTCCTCCCCCGTCAAAGTGAAGCCAGCTTTCTGATAGAGCTGCAGCGAATGGAGATTGTCTTTTTGGGTGTTAACAGTCAGCCGCCGGAAGCCGCGGCGCTGGTACTGGGAGAGGAGGTCGGTCAACATACTTTTCCCGATGTGGCGGCCCTGCTGGCGGGGGTGAACCGCCAGGCGCGCCAGGTGGACCCGCGATTCAATTTTGGTAGTAATTTGATACCCAATGATCTCACCATCCAGCTCGGCTACCGTGGCCATATCCGCCTGGCGGAAAGCTATTTCCAGTGACCCAAGCGAGTTGCGCCAGATGGGACTGAAAGCAGCTTTATCCACAGCTTCCACTGCCGCCAAATCGTCAAGATTCATCCCCCGCAGGCACACACCCGCAAGAGGTGGCAGGCTTTCGAGGGGCGTAAGGGGAAGATCGTAGCGCAGCATCACAACCGATTGCGTGATTTTGAAATTGCTCTTGATCAGCAGCTCTTCATACCAACGATTTAATGGCAGCGACGCCAATCTGGATAAGCAGTGGGTTTCAGCTACCTGCTGCAACACCGCATCGAAAAGCATTTGCCAGACCTGCTCCATTGGCAGATAGTTTGCCGAGGAAAAGAACCGTACCCAGGCAATATCGTCAGGATCGGGTGGACAAGCCAGGGCACCCACCACCTGGCCTTCCTGTTCAGCGATAAAAAAAGGCTGGAAACCCAGCCAGTCCAGCGGCGAGCGCCAATCCAGGTTGCGGTGAGTATGGCCTTCGAAATGAATCAAATTGGCTATCCGCTGCTGGTCGCCTGGTAACGCGGGTCGAATTGCTAAATTCAATTGAGTAATCATTCCAGGTTAATAACCGGTTATTTTTTCCACATGCTGAATGGAATATCCAGTAAACGTCTTAAAAACCGCTGCCTGGGGGTGGGCTTTTTGAGATCATCCAACCCCGATTTCATCGCTGCCAGAGCCTGCAACTGCCGTCCAGAATTGAGTAATAAAGCAGACCTGGCCTGCAGGGCCTGCAAGCGCAGGTCCGAATCACCGGCCTGTTTGAACAGGTCGGCCGATAGCTCATAAGCTTCCAGCGCCTCCTCGACCCGCTTCAAACCTTCCAAAGCCGCCGCCCGGTTGCCAACAGCCATTGCCTGACGACGCACATCGCCGGCCGCGGCGAAGATTTCAGGGGTGCCGCCTGCTAATGCCAGGGCTGTCTCAGCATCTCCGGTCTGGAGATGAGCCACGCTGGCATTGTTGTGCATTTCCGCTGCCATCAATGGATCGCCAACCTGGAGATATGCTGCTGCGGCAGCGGTAAAGTGGTCAGCAGCTGCAAGGAAATCCCCGCGCTGATAGGCGGCTTTCCCCTGGTCTGAGAGGGCACGGGGCGAGTCTGGGTCAGACATCCGATTTACTCCTGTGCCAGGAAATCCACCCCATTCTTAGAGGGTGATTTCCAGCAGCCCTTCGGCAATGCCGCGCAGCTTATCCACCGACATTTCGCTCAAGCGCTGCGCTAATTCCAGGTAGGGCCGGTTGATCGGTCTGGAGGCGAATTCTTGCAGCTCCGGTGGGAGCTCTTTGAAATCCTGCAGGGCGCGCTGTTGGATAAACCAGACTCCGACCGGTCCTTTTCGATCCTGAAATTCATGCAGATCGCGATCCAGGATTCCCACCAGCTGCTCTAAAACTGGGAGAGGGACAGGCAGCTCCCCATATTCGAAAGATTCAAGGTCTTCCACTGGAATGCCGGCAGCCTGGGCGACATCTTCCAGGGTTTTTTGGGCTTCCAGGCGCGCTTTACGCAGCAGCACGCCAATCACCCTCTGGCGCACCAGGGCCAGTTTCTGCACATCAACCCGATTTTTTTCCAGCCGGGCGCTGAGCGTCTCCTCGCCCCAGAAATGCTCCAGGGGGATATCCAGGGTATAGGCCAGGAACTCCAATTCCGGCAAGGATGGAGCTTGGTCGCCCATCTCAAATGCTTCGTAGACCTCTACGCCAACGCCCATCGCGGCTGCGCAATCGGCAACGCTGCGCCCGGCAACCATCCGGGCATCGCGAATCAACACGCCCAATTTTTTCGCACGGATTGTATGTGAGTTGAGTGGATTCATGCGCTCAGTTTCCTACATTTGCGGCATGGTATAGCCTAAACCCGAACGGGTGACAATATGGCGCGGGTTTTTGGCGTCCGCCTCCAGCTTCTGGCGCAGGCGGGAAATACTGACCCACAGGATCTCTTTATCGTCTTTGTATTCTGGTCCCCAGACATCGGTCAGCAGCTGGTCAGAAGTAAGCACGCTGCCCAGATTGTGGGCAAACTGGAGCAGCAGGCGGTATTCAGTCGCCGAAAGAAAGACCATTTTATCGCCTTTATAGACTTCTGCCCGGGCAAAATCAATCCGCAGATTGCCATGCGTAAAAATGGATTGCTGGAAGCTGCCCCCCGATACCAGCGCCCGGCGGAGCACCGCCCTGGCGCGTGCCAACAATTCGGTAGCCGAGAATGGCTTGACGATATAATCGTCGGCGCCCAGGTCGAGGCCGCGCACCCGGTCATTCTCGCTGCCGCGCGCAGTGACTATGATAATGGGCACATTGGAAAACTCACGAATGCGCTCCAGAGCTCCGAAACCATCCAGGACCGGCATCATAATATCCAAAAAGACCAGGTCTGGATGTTTTTCGACCACCATATCTACCGCCTCTTGCCCGTTGGTAGCCTGGAAGACGTGAAACCCCTCAGTCACCAGGTTTGCTTCCATGAGGCGTAAATAGCGCGGCTCGTCATCGACAATTAAAATACTTTGCGTCATGAGTTCACCTCCTGAATGATGGAACTCTGCCCTATAGTCGGATTTTCAATGGGTAAATAAATATTGAAAGTTGTCCCCTTGCCCACCTCCGACTCAACATCCATATCCCCTTGATGTGCTTGAATAATCTTCTTACAAATATATAATCCCAGACCCGTGCCACGGATCGAGGTATTGGGACCAGGAATCCGGTAAAAGCGTTTAAACAGGTGCACCAGATTCTCCGGAGCGATCCCAGGACCTTGATCGCGTAACGTCATGTGTGCCATTTTATTGTCGAGATCGAGGCCGATCGTGATGGGCGAGCCAGGAGCATATTTAATGGCATTGCTCAGCAAATTATCAAAGATTTGCGCCATGCGGGTCGGGTCAGCAATGACCTGCAACCCGTTTATCTTGATCTGAAGTTCAATTTTGAGACTTTCATTGCGCGAGCTGGCTCGCAAAGCGACATCGCGCAGGAAAGTATCCAGCTTGAGGGGTTGGAAACTCATCCGCAGGGTGCCGGCTTGCAGGCGGGAGGAATCCATGAGATTGTCGATCAGCTCATGTAAACGATCGGCTTCTTCATCAATAATTGTGAGAAATTCCTTTTGAATTGCAGGTTCCCATTGGGTATCCTGGCGCAATAGAGTTGTCGCGTAGCCTTTGATGAAGCCCAGCGGCGTAAGCAGCTCGTGCGAAACCATCGCCATAAAACCATCTTGCAGATTATCCAGCTGGCGCTTGGCTTCGAGGCGCGCAATTCGCTCGACCAGCTGGTGGCGGCTGAGAAGCTGGGCGACGTGCACTGCAATGAACTCTGCCAGCAAGATATGATCGGGTGAATATGGCGGCCCGCCAAACCGCACAAAAACCAGGGAGCCGACCACTTCATCGCCCAGGTTGAGCGGCATCCCCAGGTAATAGCGCAGACTGGTACGATCGCGATTGAAGGGGTCTTCATCCGCCAGCTCTTCCCGGCGCAAAATCGTCTGGCGGCTGTGGAAGGCATCTACCGCCACCGCTTCCCCCCAGGCAAGATCAGCTTCGCGGAAGCGACCACGGCCGATCGCCCGCGCAAAGGTTAAATCGAGGATCCCTTCTTCACTGCGCCAGGTATATACCACA
>JAJZSS010000091.1 GCA_021849525.1 Chloroflexota bacterium | reverse complement strand
TTCACGGAATTTATTCAGCCGTCCCAGGCTTGGAACGAGAAAGTTTCAGGAGGCTGCCTGGGCGGCAAAAGCTGGCTGCGTTAACCTTTTCCATGCCAGTCCAAGCCCAACGAAATAGGCCACATACGCGATGACTTCGCTCAGCGACGGGTTGGCGTTATAACCGAACAGTGCCGTAAGCAGCTGCCCTACGAGTTGTTTTTCATTCAAAATTGGATTGAGATCCCACACATGTTCAATGATCGCCGGAATCACCCCGGCCTCATTGAACTCATGAACGCCGTGCGCTACCAAACCGGCCGCAAAGAATACCAGCAGGATATTGGTCACATTGAAAAACTGGCGCAGACTCAAGCGCTTGCTGGTTGCAAAAAGCATCCAACCCAGCGCGATCGCAGCTGCCAATCCCAGGGCCGCGCCCAGCAGGGTCTGCAGCGCATCCGTGGTTATTCGGGCAGCGACTAAAAACAGGACCAGCTCGAAGCCTTCCCGCCCGACTGCCAGAAAGGAAAGCCAGAAAAGCGTCCGCCCGCTGGACTGCCCGGCCGCGGCCACCTTGACCTCAGCCTCCAGATCCTGTTTAAGCGTCGCTGCCTGGCGGCGCATCCAGATGATCATCCAGGTCAGCAGCACTGCGGCGGTTAGCATGGCCACGCCCTCAAAAATCTCTTCAGCCCTGCCCTCGAAACTCGCCCCCAGCCAGTTGAGCGCCAGGGCTGCGACCACGCTGAAACCTACCGCCGCCGCGACACCTCGCCAGATGGCTGGCGTCAGGTTTGGCCTTCCAATTTTACGCACTGCAGCCAGTACAATGCCAATAATCAGGGCGGCTTCCAGACCCTCACGGATGGATAATAGAAAACTTGCCAGCATTGAGTCCTCCTTTTTGTTTGGTGAGAAATTTGCAGCGCCTGCTTGACAACTCGCTCCGGGATGATAGAATGAGTTAGTCCGGCACAATCATTGTTGTTAGTATACGCTAATTTTTTAATTTAGCATAGTATATTTTTCACTTTTTCGAGTTGATAAATGTCACCTAAACCAGCAGCGGCGACCAATCTCCGCCCCACCCCCACTGTGGAAGATTATCTCTTGAATATGTTCGTCATGGAGCGCGACCATGGCGAAATCGTGGCTGCCAGGTTGGCAGAGCTGCTCGGGGTTGCGCCTGCTACCGTAACGATGACCTTGAAGCGCATGCAGCGCGACAACTGGATCACCGGCAAGAGTGGCGGCAGTGGCATTCACCTCACCGCCTCCGGGCGCGCCGCCGCGGATTCGGTCATCCGCCGCCATATGCTGACCGAGTGGCTGCTGGTAAAAATATTAAAAGTCCCCTATGCCCAGATCCATGCCGAGGCCCATAATATTGAGCATGCCCTCTCGCCGCAAATCGAAGAACGCCTGAATGACATCCTCGGCTCACCTCAAGTCTGCCCGCACGGCAATCCTTTTCCCGGCTGCGAAAGCGCCACCCAGGCATGGATCCCTCTGGACAAAATCGCCCCTGGCGAGCCCGTCATCATCCGGCGAATCCATGAATTTGCCGAAAACAAACAGGATTTATTGGATTTTTTGATCGCCAACGGGGTCCTGCCCGGCGCACAGGTCAGGGTCACGGAAGTGCTGCCGTTCAACCAGACGCTGACTCTCGACGTCTCCGGTCTGCCTGTAACGCTTGGTCTCCAGGTGGCGCGCTTCATTTTTGTTGAAGAGCTGCCTGAAGGGTTGTAGTTTCCCCATTCATTTCTGGCGTCCCCCAACCGGCAGCTGTGCAGAATTCAGCCCCGCTGCCGGTAAACCCTTGCGATCTATTCCCAACCTCGGCTGCTCAGCCCACACCCCCCTGCTCCAGCGCCAGGCGCGTCTTGCCGTTCCCGCCGGCCCCGTTCAGCGTCACCAGGTGGGCGCTGCAGGTCGGCAATCTCGCGCTCCCGCCCGATAAAGCGGGTCAGCTGGACGGGAAAATTATTGGGAGGCATTTCTCAAGCCGCGCCGTCATTTTCGTTTTCCATTGACATCCCGCAGGGTATCCCCCGTCTCCCGCCGGATGATGGGCGCCGGAAGTAGCTCGCCAGTATTCTGCAGGGCATCTCGCACCCGGCCGACATGTTTGGGCGGTGTTTTGGCCGGGATCTCCTCCAGCCCGAAATAATCATGCCGGTCATAGATATCGGTCGGCCTGAGCTCCCCGCCAATTTCCCGGCAGGTAAATACAAACACCAGCTCGTCCTTGACCACCTTGCCGTACACCCCCACCAGGCGTTCGATGACCACCTCCAGCCCGGTCTCCTCCTCCACTTCGCGCAGTACCGCCTCGGTCGGCATCTCCCCATTCTCCACCCCGCCTCCGGGCAGATTCCAGGCATCTGAATCGCGCCGGTGGCAGAGCAGAACCTGCCCGGATTCATTCAATACGATCGCAAATGCTCCAATTGAAAACATGCTGTGACCTCCATAAATCATCAGCCGCCCAGGAAAGCCATTATTGCCGCCCAGGCCGGGTAAAATAAGCTATATTTGGGTTTGATCCCCTATAAATGCACGTTAGAATTTACTTGATCCCTCGCTGCTATTGTAGCTTAACTAACCGTACCTTGAGCACCAAATGCCCTGCCGGAGAATCGATGGAACCCACCCCTACAGAAACAACCCCCGATATTCACTTCATGCACATCACCGCCGCCACGCTGAACCAGATCTGCAAGCTGAGCGAAACCCTTTCTCCTGCCCAGCGCCCCATGGTGGCAGCCAATGTGCACTCGATCGCCGAAGCGTATTTCTCTCCCAGCGCCTGGCTGCGCGCCATTTACGCGGATGAGACCCCCATTGGCTTCATCATGACCCACACCGGCTCGGATTACGAAGATGGGATTGACTGCCCGGGCATCTTCCTGTGGCGGTTCATGATCGCCGGGCCCTATCAGGGTAAAGGCTACGGCCGGCGCGCCCTGGGCAAGCTGGTCCAGCACTTGAAAGCCATGGGCATCCCGCAGCTCACCACCAGCTGCGGGCAGGGTGAAGGCAGCCCGGAAGGCTTTTACGCCAAATTAGGCTTCACGCCCACCGGTGATACCTACGATGACGAGATTGAGCTGCTGCTGAAACTGGAAGACTGGAGATAGGTCAATTGATTCGGATATCCTCTTCGACCCGCGAACTTCGCAGGCGATCTGCACCATCTGCGGTCGACTCTCATCAAAACCGGATAGGCCAGCAAGGCAGCTTATGGCTATAAGCCTGGCCTACTCTAACTCAATCCGTTCAATCCGTTCCCAAAATCCGTTGACAGCCTGTCCCCGCTGTACGCCACCACCACCAGGTTCCCACTCACCGCCGGGTCAAATGGGCTGCCGTCCAGACCCCCATACCATTCCACCCGCTCGAAGCCGGCCACGGTCAGCGCCGCATCCAGCTCATCCTGCACCAGCGGCCGCAGCCGGGTCTGGGTCAGCGCCTGCTGCCAGGCGCCATCCCCCTCCCGTTTCAGGCGCAGGATATTGAAATCGATCAAATGATCGGGGCGGAAATCGTAGAAACGCACGAACAGCCACTCCGTCTCGCCGTCCCGCGCGGCTTCCGGTCCCATCCAGCGGCCAGAGGTGCCCTGTGCCAGCACGGCGTCGAAATTGCGCTGCTGCAGGATCAGCACGCCGCCCGGCCTCAGCACCTGCGCGAAGTCGCCCAATGCCATCGCCAATCCGGCTTCATCCAGCACATGCGGCAGTGAATTCCCCAGACACAGCAGCGCATCGAACGACGCCTCCCCAAATTCCGCCGCCAGCGCCCCAAAGCCTGCCACCGCAAAGGGCACATTCTGGTCGCGCGCCTGGGCGTTTTCCCGGGCACGCTGGATCATCCCCGCCGAGAGATCCGCCCCCGCCGCCGCGTAACCCAGACCCGCCAGTGCCAGGGCATGCTGCCCAGTCCCGCAGGCCGCGTCCAGCACCCGCGGCAGCCTCCCCACCGCCTGCGGAGCCTGTGCCAGCTTCGATGTCAGGAACGGCAGCTCGAACCTAAGCCGGTTGGTCCAGTTGACGAAGCGGTCATATTCACTGGAAAAATCATCGTAAGCTGAAGCAATTTGGTTACTCATACTCGAATTATACTCTTTTTGCACGCGCCATCGATCCCTCCCTCGTTCGCCATTCCTCCTTCCCGATAATGGCTATGCGCATTATATTCCGCCGCTCTCCTTCCCCGCCGCATCCTGCTTCCCCCCACATCTCCGGGATTCCCCCCACCCCTGCCTGGGGGAAATTCCCTATATTCTCCTCCTCCGCCCCATTCTATACTGATATCCCCGTGAAACGGCCAGGCTGCTGTTTCCAGCCGTCAGGGAAAGCTGTTTCAGCCTCACCTTACGAAAGGAGCTACTGCATGCAAGGTATGAATTACACCCCGGTCTCAGACGAGCTGCTCAGCTGCATCCAGGACTGCCAGAGCTGTCACAATATCTGCCTCGAATCCGTGGCCCACTGCCTGGGAATGGGCGGTGAGCACGCCTACCCCCAGCATATCCAGCTTTTGCTCGACTGCAGCGAGATCTGCCAGACCAGCGCCAATTTCATGCTGCGCGGCTCGGCTTTACACCCCCGCACCTGCGCCGTCTGCGCCGAAGTCTGCGAGCGCTGCGCCCCATCCTGTGAGCGCTTCACCGACGATGCCCTCATGCAGCGCTGCGCTGAAGCCTGCCGGGTTTGCGCCCGCTCCTGCCGCGCCATGGCCCACAGCGCCTGAAGCCGATCTTTCAATCCGATCCAACCACTCAGGAGGTTAATCTGATGCCGAAAAAACTACCCCATATCCTGTTCAGCCTGCTGCTCATGCTGTCCTTCGCTGCTGCTGCCGTGACCCCCGCCCTGGCGGATGGGCCAGCAGAAGACAAAAAGGCTGCCCGCCATGAGATCCATTTCATGCAAGATATGATCGACCACCACCACATGGCGGTCATGCAGGCCGAATTGTGTCTCGATAAAGCGGAAACGCCTGCCCTGCTCAGCATGTGCGAGAATATCATCGCCGCCCAGAATATGGAGATCACCACCATGCAGTCCTGGCTGTTGGACTGGTACGCCGTGGATTATGATCCCGCCATGAATATGAACCATCTGCGCCCCCTCAAGCGCCTGTCAGGCGCCGATTTTGAGGTCCGGTTCATGCAGACCATGACCCGCCACCATAAGGCCGCCCTCCGCAGCGCTGAGAAGTGCCTGGCGCGCGCCGAGCACACCGCCCTCGCAGACACCTGCCAGAGCATCATCGATTCTCAAACCCAGGAAATTCAGACCATGAAGACCTGGCTGTGCGACTGGTACGCCATCTGCAAGAAGTCGTAGGCTCTGCATCTCTCAGCACGAACAACAGACCTGCCCAGTCCTTCACCGGGACTGGGCAGGTCTGTTGTCCCCTTTTGTATTACTTTTTGTGCGGATACTTGTATCACTATCTGTGACCAAATCCCCCGCTACCAGGATTATATTGGTTTCATCGTCAAACGCTTAGGCTGCCAGAGCGCCGCCTGAAAGAACGATGGAAACAAACGTGGTAGATACCGCCAGCGAAAGCACCCCATACAGCCTCGGCCTCGAGCGCACCCAGGAATCCACCTGGATCCAGCGCGCGCTGGACGGCGACCTGAATGCCTTCAACCGCCTGGTGCTCCTCTACCAGGATGGACTGTACCGCTGGATGCTTTCACTCGTCAGCGACCAGGCGCTTGCCGAAGATCTCACCCAGTCCACCTTCATCACCGCATTCGAGAAATTGTCCGTATACCGCGGCGGATCATTCCGCTCCTGGCTGTTCACCATCGCTCGCAATCGCGCCTTCGACGAGCTCCGCCGCTCCAGGCGCCGTCCCACCGCCAGCCTGGACGAGGAGGACGAAGACGGCCGCGAATTGTATGCCGTTCTCCCCGACCGCGCTCCCCTCCCCGAAGAAGCCCTCGAAGCCGCTGAGCTTGCCGCCCAGATCGAGCGCCTGCTTAACCAGCTGCCTCTGGTATTCAAAGAAGTCCTCGTCCTCATTGACCGCGAAGGCCTGGATTACCAGGAAGCTGCCAGCGTGCTCCACCAGCCCATTGGCACCATCAAAAGCCGTCTCGCCCGTGCCCGCCTGCGCATGCGCAACTTGCTCCTGGAAAACTGATCACTATCTGGCGACCTGAACCATAACGCTATAATCAGAGTTTACCCGGCCCGCAGCATGCTCGCCACCGCCGCAAAATGCGCCGCCGCCCCCAGGATCACAAAAATATGCCACACTTCGTGAAATCCGAACTTACCCGGGAAGAAATCCCCCTTCCTGGTGATATACACCACCGCTCCCAGGGTGTAGAACAATCCGCCCAGCCCCACCCAGGCCAGCACATCCGGCGGCAGCCGCTTCAGGAACTCTCCCACCGCCGCCAGGCCCAGCCAGCCCATCCCCAGGTAAATTCCCGCCGTCAGCCAGCGCGGCGTATCGATGATCAACAGCTTGAGCCCGATCCCGGCCGCCGCCAGCGTCCAGATGATCGCCAGCAGCCCCCACTGCCAGAAACCCTGGAAAGCCAGGGCGCAGAACGGCGTGTACGTCCC
>JAJZSS010000090.1 GCA_021849525.1 Chloroflexota bacterium | reverse complement strand
AACCAGTACTCCTACCAGAGGAAAAAATGTAACCAGCGTCAGGGGATGGAAAACAAAGTTCATCGTTTGTCCTCGTCCGGTATAAGTTCTACTTTCTTAAAATATTTTCAATCGTTTTTAGTCAGCTGCCTGCGAACGGCAGGTCGATCATCGTAAAAGCAAAAAGCCGACAATCAGTACCAAACCCACCACAACCGATAGCATATAGCTGCGCACATAGCCTGATTGTAAAAGACTCATCCTGCCAGCCACAGCCCGCGTACCTTTACCAAGCGCATTTCCGATTGCATCGATGAACCCCAGATCGACCTGTACAGATAGAACGCGAGTTAATAACTGAAAGCCACCAGCAATGATCTTATCGTGGAACCAGTCATGCCAGAATTTCCAGTCGATGACATCTGCCAGGAAAGCTGACAGGGCAGCGTAGGGCTTCACGATCAGCGCGTCGTAAATCTCATCAACTTTATATTTATTTTCCAGCAGGGTAAATATCGGCCCCAGAATCGGCCGCAGCGGGTCATCCGGGCGCTTGGCGGTTGGGAGCGCCTGCAGCGCCTGGTAACGCCGGCTGTAAAGCAGCCAGGCCAGGATGATCGCCAGCAAAGCCAGGCCAGTAGATACACCGGCGACGACCAGATTAAACTCACCCGGATGGATGAATGTCAGGGTGTGTTCGAGCCAGCCAGTGAAGGTATGCATTCCGGGCAGATTCAAGGCGCCGCCCAGGACGGAAAGTGCCGCCAGGACCATTAATGGCACCGTCATCACCGGCGGGCTTTCCTGGGCATACTCGGCAGGAGCACTGCGCGGTTTACCAAAGAACACCATGATGATCTGGCGACCCATATAGAAAGCAGTGAAGAAAGCGGCAATCGTCAACAACCAGTACACGGTCGGATTGAGCAAACTGGCTTCCGCCAGGATCTCGTCCTTAGACCAGAATCCAGCCAGGGGGACAATTCCTGCCAGGGCGAGAGCGCCGATCAGGTAGACTACGAAAGTAGTTTTCATCCGGCTGCGCAAGCCACCCATGTTGCGCATGTCCTGGGGATCGAAATGGTGCCCACTGCCTTTCAGCAGCTTGTGCAGTTTTGCATCATGGTCCACGTGATGCTCTCCTCTTTCAACCCCCTGAATGACCGAGCCGGCCGAGAGAAACAACAAAGCCTTAAAGAACGCATGGGTCACCAGGTGGAACATCCCCGCTGCAAATGCGCCCATCCCAACCGCGGCAACCATAAAACCCAGCTGGCTGATTGTCGAATAGGCCAGTACCTTTTTGATATCAAATTGCGCCACCGCAATCGTTGCTGCGAACAAGGCAGTGATCCCCCCGACCAGAGAGACCCACATCTGGGCCTGGGGTACCAGCACATACAACTCGGCAGAGCGCGCCACCAGGTACACACCCGCGGTCACCATGGTTGCAGCATGGATCAAGGCAGATACCGGGGTGGGGCCGGCCATCGCATCCGGAAGCCAGACATATAACGGGAGCTGAGCTGATTTACCGGTAACACCCAGCAGCATGAACAGGGTAATCGCCAGGATCATGCCCGGCGCGGCTGCAGCAACTTCCGGAGCTTTCGCGAATACTTCCTGGAAATCGAATGTGCGGAATGCCCAGAACATGGTGAAAGCTGCCAGCAGGAAGCCAAAATCGCCAACCCGGTTGACAATAAATGCTTTCTTCGCTGCCAGGGCATTGCCGATTCCATCTTTACCCTTGTCATACCAGAAACCGATCAGGAGGTAGGAGCACAGCCCCACACCTTCCCAACCGACAAATAACATCATGTAATTATTGCTACCCACCAGGATCATCATCATGGCGATGAACAGGTTCAGATAGATGAAGAAGCGGCGGTAGCGGCCCGGGTCGCCATTATGACGGACATCTTCGTGCATATAGCCGATCGAGTAAATATGGATCAATGTGCCCACGCCAGACACGACCAGCATCATGACAACGGAGAGCGTATCCACCTGAAACGCCCAGCGGACCTGTAGCGCGCCAATGGTGATCCAATCGATGAGGGAGACTATCTCGCCTTCCGGATGCCCGACCAGCGAGACACCCAGCAAAACCGCCACTCCAAATGCCAAACCCGAAGCTGTGCTGGCAATCGCGCCGATTACTTTCTCACTGAAACGCGACCCAAAGATCAGGTTGATCAGCAAGCCAATGGCCGGGAAGATTACAATCCATGGCGCCAGATAAAAGAACTGCGGCCCGCCTGTTGCGGCTTCACTCAGGAACATAAATCCCTACTCCCGTAAAAAAGGTTGAAAAGCCGGTTCATTCTTGAATAACCTAGCCCTTTAGACTGCTGATATTATCGACATCGATGCTGTGCTTGGTATGAAAAATGGACACCATCAATGCCAGACCGACAGCAACCTCAGCAGCCGCCACAGCCAATACAAAGAAGACGAAGACCTGCCCGCTCATCGCCTCGTGAACACGGGCAAAAGCCACAAAAGCCAGGTTTGCCGAATTTAGCATGAGCTCAATCGACATAAATATGATGATTGCATTCCGCCGGGTAATCACACCGACCACCCCGATAATGAACAAAATTGCTGAGAGACCTACATAATATGTTGCAGGCAGCATACCCCGCCTCCCGTTGGTTTTTCTTACGTTTTATTTAACTCTTCTCGACAGGATCACCGCGCCGATCATCGCCACCAGGAGCACAATCGAGGTGACTTCAAACGGCAGCAGATACTGGTTAAACAACACCATGCCGATCGCCTCAGGACTGCCAAAGCCTTCCCCGGCAGTTGGGGCAGGCGGCAGGATCCCGGATCGACTGATCAGGATATAACCAGTTTCGACCAGCAATACAAAACCCAGGAAGACCGCCAGAGGCTTCTGCCAGGGCAGCTTATCCTCGCCGGGGATTCGCTCGGCGCCCAGGAGCATGATGACAAACAAAAACAGTACCATGATCGCGCCAGCGTAAACCGTGATCTGAGCCATAGCCAGAAAGGCTGCATTTAACATCAGGTAAAACACAGCCACGGTGACAAAGTTGAGGATTAAGAATAAGGCGGAATAGACTGTATTCCGGCTGAGAACCATGCCCAGAGCGGCAGCAACTGCTACCAGGGCCAGAATGATGAACAGGATTAATTCAAGAGTCATGCACGCTCACTCACTCGTTCAGGTTTTACCTGCCAGAACATCCAGGTTGGCTCTGGATTATTCCGCCAGGAAGGCTGGATCAATCCGTCGGGTCTTGCATCACCGGGATCGAGCGGGTAAATTTTCCCGGCTCGGTAACTTGCGGAGTAGGCTGCCCATCCTGCGGTACCGGAACCAGCAACATTTCTTTGGGGTAGATTGCCTGGCGCCGATCCGTGAAAGACAGCTCGTAATTGTCACCTAAAACGATCGCCTCGGTAGGACAGGCATCCTCGCAGTAACCGCAGAAGATGCAGCGTAACATGTTGATCTCATATACCCTGGCGTAGCGCTCGCCCGGCGAGTAACGCTCAGCATCGGTATTGTAGTCGGCCTCGACAAAAATCGCATCCGCCGGGCAGGCCGCAGCGCACAGCGAGCAGCCGATACATTTTTCAAGCCCATTTTCATAACGCTGCAGATAATGGCGACCTTTAAAGCGGGTCGCAACCGGGCGTCGTTCCTCCGGGTACTGTACAGTCACCGGTTTGGTCAACATTTCACGGAACGTGGTTCCCAGACCACGCAAGATTTCAACGAACATGGCTTAACCTCCTCCAACCAGTACAATGACGAGCGCGGTAACCATGATGTTCAACAACGATAAAGGTAAAAGCACTTTCCAGCCAAATGCCATCAGGTGATCATAGCGAATTCGGGGCAGGGTTGCCCGAACCCAAATCATCAAAAAGAGCATGAAGGCGATTTTAATAAACAGGTACAGCGGCCCCAGCCAGGGAATTTGATTCACAAATGGTCCATCAAAACCACCCAGGAACAGAGTGGCAGCGATGGCGCTGACGCCAATCATCTTGTCATATTCTGCCATATAGAAAAGAGCAAATTTCATTCCAGAGTATTCTGTGTGGTAGCCGGCTGTCAGCTCCTGCTCTGCTTCTGGCATATCGAAGGGAGCCCGGTTGGTTTCTGCCAGGGTTGCAATAAAGAAGATGAGAAAACCCACCGGCTGGTACAGGGCAAACCAACCGATCTCCTGCTGTTTATCCACGATCCCAAGCATGCTCATCGTTCCAGCGATCAAGATAGGACCGACAAAGGATAGACCGAGGGCCAATTCATAGCTGATCATTTGCGCGGTCGAGCGGATGCCGCCCATCGTGGCGTATTTGTTGCTGGAAGACCATCCCGCCAGGACGATACCATACACCGATATTGAAGCGATCGCAGTAATGTACAAGACAGCTACATTGATATCTGCCAGGTATAGCGTGATCTCCCGGCCAAAAAACGGGGCAGAGCGGCCCCAGGGTACAACTGCTAACAGAATCAAGGCTGGAACAACCGTTAAAATTGGCGCCAAAAGAAAGATTTTCTTGTCCGCCATTGCCGGGATCAACTCTTCCTTGAAAATCAGCTTGATACCATCGGCAACTGGCTGCAGCAAACCGCTGGGTCCAGCCCGATTGGGACCGACGCGCACTTGCAAGCGCGCCAGCACCTTGCGTTCGTATAAGGTCACATACGCAAAACCAACCAGCATGACCAAAATCAATAACACTGATTTAATGATCCATTCCCAGATCAAAGCAGCCTCCGTGGTTGATTCATCGTCGGATTAAGCCATCATTTTTTCGGCTGGCCGGATTGCCAGACTGGCGGGGCTATTGAGCGGGATCCCCACGCTCCGTGGCGCCAGGACCACCCCTACAGGTATTGTTTCATCGATCTTTACACTTACCAGCACATGCGCACTGCCTGTGGACACTTCCACCGAATCACCCTGATTGACCTTCAGCTTTTTGGCATCTTCGGGATGCAAGCTTATATAGGGGGCAGGCATGCGCGCGTGCAGTAAGTCTGAGGGCAGCAGGGTCGTGCCGCGATCATAAAGTATGGTCACCGGCACACCTACCAGGCCTTCCGGAAGATCCAGCTCGGGTGGTTGGGTCCAGTTCAAAGAGGCCGGACGGCCCTGTTGGGATGACGGGGTTAGCTGGACGCCCAATCCCTGCTTATTTTCATAAGTCGTCCCACCATAGTACAAGTCGCCCCGCCCAACAATGGGCCATTGAGCGTGTGTCTCTGCCAGGCGGACATAATTTATCCCGGCATATGCAGAGAGCTTAGCCGTAATTTGGTCCATTACCCGCGACGCGGAGCGCTCTTCCAATTGAATATCCAGGCGTTTTCCAATCCGGGCGGTTACGGCAAAATCCGGCAGGCTGCCCGGTCGCTCAGGGATCGCCGGATAATAGAGTTGTACCCGCCGCTCACCGCTGGTGAAACTCCCCTGGCGTTCAAGGTAGGATTGAACCGGCAGCACCACATCTGCCAGCATCCCGGTTTGGGTCAGAAACAGATCTTGCACGATAGTAAATTCTGCTTGCATGGCGCCTGCCAGGGTGGGGTCATCGCCCGCCGGATCGGCGGCGACGATATACAGGAGGCGGGCATCTTGCAGGGCTTGATTCAAGTCAGCTTCTGGGCGAAAACCCATGTCCCAGCCGCCTTGATCGTTCGCTCTGGGCCATACCCCCAGCAAGCCGTTATTTGGTTTTCCCGCATGGTCCGTTGCCACCAGCAAATTCGCACAGGCTTGAGCCAGCGCCTGGCTCGACGCGTAACCGGTGCCTTCACTGCCAAAGATCACAATCCCGTTTTCAGCCTGGGCAAAAGCCTGGGCAGCTGCTTTCAATTGCTCGTTGCGCATTAAATCCCGGGCTGACTCAGGCAGGTCTGGGCGTTTGGCAGACAGGCTGTTAAGCATCGCCAGCACCAGGGAGGCTTCGCTGCCATAGGCATAGCGCAGGTTGAATTTCGCAACGCGGTCAAGTTTTGTCTGGCGAGGGTTGGCTACGATCACTGTCGCCCCACGATCGGCGGCTTGCTTGACCCGCAGCCACCAGATTGGAGCTTCCTCTTCCAGGTCGCAGGCTACCACCAAAATCGCGCTGCCCGGTCCCAGGTCGGAAAAATTAGTGCCTGACCCCAGTCCAACCTGCGCTGTCAAATCACCGCCAGCCATATGGGTGTAAAGCACCGCTTTCCCGTTCTGGGCAGTTGTCAGCTGATTAAGGTTGAACAAATCTTCATTGGTCAGACGCCCACCTGCCAGAGTGACCAGACCCTGCTCGGCCTGGCGCATTCGAGTAGCAACCAGATCGAGAGCCTCGTCCCAGGAGGCCGGGGTAAGGGTTCCGTTTTTGCGGATCAGGGGTTGTTCAAGCCTTTCGGCGTGTTGGGCGTAGTGATAGCCAAAGCGACCTTTATCGCAAATCCAGATCTCATTGACCTGTTCATTCTGGCGTGGCATGACCCGTTTCACCACGTATTTGCCTCCCGAGGCAGCCTCACGTCGAGTATTCAACGTGGTATTGCAGCCTACCGGGCACTGCGTGCAGAGGGAAGCAGCATTATTCAGCTCCCAG
>JAJZSS010000089.1 GCA_021849525.1 Chloroflexota bacterium | reverse complement strand
CAATGCAGTTATCTGCAGTTGGCCCTGGAGGAACTGCGGCGCACACGGATTATTTTGCGTTCCGCATCTCATTTGCGCGCTCCGCGTAATTTTACGCTTACTGCTGAAATGGTGGGCAGGTTAAAGCCAGCCAGGAAGCCGTTTTTTGCCTTCACTGCGCTGCGTTTTTCTTCTGCATTGGCCACAATACTGTTAGTCCTCAGTGTGATCGGTGAATGGGTCGCTTTTTCGGGTCCAGCGGCATCTCCGGTAGCAATGGTGAGCGCGCCGACAACCGAAACAGTTTCTGCTCTGCCTGAAGCAGCTCTCATGCCTGCGCCCTCAAACGATCCCGCCGCAGGGGCTCGGGAGGCCTTTTCCGCTGAGCCTTCTGCGAAAGATTTTGGTACTCCTCTGGAGACACCCTTGCCTACAGGCGAAGTGATGCTGGCTGAGCCAGCGATTGAGATGACACCGGGCGTTGGATCCGCGTCAGCAGAACCAATGTTGGGAAGTGCAATGGTTGCAGAGACTCCTACTCCCGAAGCAATGCTGGCCCAGCAAGCACCGGATGCGAGCGAAGCGCCTGCGATAGAAGCCTTCAGTATACCGGAAACACCTGCTCCAGAAATTGAACAACCCCCGGCTCAAGATGCTTCGACCCAGGAAGAACCACAGGACGCAGGAGAAGCTGTGGCAATGCAGCCTGCCGGGACAGAAGCCACAGCGAATCCCCGCCTTGCGTGGCGATTTGCGCAGATATTCTTACTTGTCCTGGCCCTGATCGGTGCTGCTGGGGCAATCATCCTCCGCCAGCTTGATCGATAAATAACTTTATCGGATATGGCTTTACTCGACGAAGTCCGTTTTTGCCCATTATGTGGAACACCCGTAATTCAGGCAGACCGTTTCGGCCGCCAGCGGACTGTTTGTCCAAACTGTGGTTGGATTCATTTTGTTGATCCCAAAGTTGCTGCAGCAGTCCTGGTTGAACAGGATGGAAAGATATTGTTGGTCAGGCGTGCAAACAGTCCCCAGCGTGGCCTGTGGACATTGCCGGCTGGTTTTGTCGATGCCGGAGAGGATCCGGCGCGGGCTGCTGAGCGTGAATGTGCCGAAGAAACCGGTCTTACAGTGCGCGTGAGCGGTTTAATCGATGTAATTGCAGGCCAGGAGCACGAACGTGGGGCGCATATATTGATCGTGTACCGGGCGGATATCCTGGGAGGAGAGCTGCATGCAGAAGATGATGTCGATCGCGTCGCGTTCTTTGCGCGTACCGAATTACCCTCTCTGGCCTTTTCCTCTACCCGGCGGATCCTTTTGGGCTGAGAAATTTGTTAGGTCAAAAAGACCGTATTTGGATTAATTGCAACGAACCTTTAATCAAACAGTGGTAAACTTTTTTCTATAACTCTATTCCCCGATTCTTACCGAACTGAACAAAAAACTAAGGAGAATTGCACATGCGCGTCCAAGGTTTAAAGCCATTTATTTACACCCTGGTTATGGTGGCATTGGTCGCTTGTGGTGGGGGGAGTCCTACCCAGGCTCCTGTAGCGACGGAAGCACCAGCCCAGGCAACAACCCCGCCGACATCGCCGCCTGAACCAACACCGGCGCCAACCGAACCACCGGCAGCTGTGCCAACGGAGACGCCAGCCAGTGGAGCAATCCATGAATTAAAAGATGTGCAAAAAGCCATTATTCAGATTGAAGCCCAGGGCACATTCATCGATCCCGAAATTGGCCTGATCATGAACGGAGCGGGACGCGGGTCTGGCTTTATCATTGATCCATCCGGGATTGCGGTTACGAATAACCACGTCGTTACTGGTTCTGCTTTGCTCAAAGTATGGGTCGGAGGAGAGACGGAGTCACGCAATGCCCGCGTTCTGGGAGTCTCAGAATGTTCGGATCTTGCTGTCATCGATATTGCCGGGGATGGCTATGACTACCTGGATATCTATGCTGGACAGATCAGCGTGGGTATGGATATTTATGTGGCGGGTTATCCACTCGGAGATCCCGAGTTTACTTTGACCAAAGGCGTGATCTCGAAGGCGAAGGCAGATGGCGAAACCAGCTGGGCATCAGTCGATTCAGTTATCGAATATGATGCTGCTACCAATCCAGGGAATTCCGGTGGGCCAGTAATCACCAGCAACGGCGAAGTGATCGGTGTACATTATGCCGGCAATGCAAGCACGCGGCAGGCCTTCGGGATTTCCAGGGAAGTTGCCAAACCCGTGATCGACGAGCTAAAAACCGGCAAAAACCTGGATACCATAGGCGTTAACGGCAGCGCGGTCAGCAATGAGGACGGCAGTCTGACCGGCGTATGGGTTTCCTCAGTTGAGTCGGGCTCTGCCGCCGATAAAGCAGGGGTAGCGCCGGGCGATATCATCACAATGATGGAAAACCTGGTCCTTGCCACCGATGGTACGATGGCTGATTATTGTGACATATTGCGCAGCCATGATCCTGCCGATACATTGAGCATCCAGGTGCTGCGCTGGTCGAATGGTGAGGTTTTGGAAGGCCAGTTGAACGGACGCGAACTCGAGCTGGCAGCTACCTTCGATCCAGGCACCAGTAATGACAATAGCAATTCGGCTTCGAATGCCAATCACTATATCGATCCGAACGCCTCTGCTTCAGGCGATCTATATTATTTCACCGAATTTGAAGATGACCTCGCGGATTGGACTTACTTTTTGATGAGTGGTAAAGATGAGAATTTCAGCCTGGAGGCTGAAAACAGTAAGCTGCGGTTTGATATTCAGGCCTATGACACCTATGTGTATCTCGTGAACAACGCCTTGGATGTGGCTGATGTACGCATCGATACGTCCATGGAAAACCTGGGCAGGAATGCCAACAATGTCAGCCTGATGTGCCGCTATTCAGATCGGGGATGGTATGAGTTCAATATTGCCAGTAATGGAGAATACTCGATTCTGAAGTACGATAACAACACTCAAGCCTACCGTGCATTATGGACGGGTGGATCGACCCTGATCAATATGGGGCAGAAAGTCAATGAATATGGGGTTGTCTGTCAGGGCGAGGCGCTTTCCCTTTACATCAATGGTGGGTTCGTCAAGACGATTAAGGACAACTCGCTGAAATCCGGCCTGGCTGGGATTTCGGTTTCATCGTTCAACTCGATCCCCATTGTGGTTGATTTTGACGCATTCGCGATGAGTGTACCGTAAGAGATTGCTTCAACCTTCAATATACTGCGGGCGATACGAAAGTCGCCCGCAGTATTTATTTAATGATTGGTTCCTTAGCGAACTGTGAAAGGAATACTGGCAGTGCTGAGATTTCCCGCCTGGTCTGTGGCTTCAACTGTCAGGAGATGATCTCCCGTTTGAGTTTGCCAGATCGCAGTGAAGGGTGATTGATCGAGCTGTGCGATTAATCGGTCATCAACCAAAATCCGTACAAACGCCAATCGTAAATCATCTTCGAGTTCAGTCTGGATTGTAATCGTTGATAGATCAATCACCTGCCCGGCCTGGGGGTAGAGGATTGCGACTTCTGGTGCTTGATTATCGATACTGACTTGAATTGTACTGGTGTGAACTGTGCGATCGGTGCGTTCGACCAGCAGTTGTAAAGTATATAATCCGCTTAGCTCCTGGGTCTCCCACTTTAATAATTCGGCGTTGTGAATTGGCTTAAGGCTATCATCGCCAACCTGGAGCCAGGAAGTGGGGTTAAGCCCCTGTCCTATTTGAATGCGATAGCGAGAAAAACCTTCTCCAGCTGCAGTTCCAGTAATGGATACCTGGCCACCCACAACCGAATACATTCCCGGGGAGGTAATCATCACATCCGGATCGTTTTGGGCTGCTGATGTAACCAGATCGTACAGATTTGGTGGTGTAACAATTCCTGCCTGGTTCGCCCAGCTGATCGCCTCAGGAGGTACTTGAAGATAAATTTTTTCCTCGACCAGATCGGAGGGTGTGTAGATTGTTGCCAGCAGACCAGTTTCTCGATTTATTTGAACTGCACGATAAAGATTGTCCATCTGGATAGGCTCTGTTCCAGAGATAAAAATTTCATTCACCAAGGTAGGACAATTGGACGAGGGTAGTAAGCCCGATGGATCGCAAACTTCAAGTGAGGTGATCCCGTTGGGTTTGGTCCAACCCTGGGAGGGTAACTCCCGGTGAGCAAATTGCATCAAAGCGTGCCATAATGCAGCCGGCAACTGTGTCGAAAGCGGAGATTCAATTTCGGAGCTGATGCGACCGATCCAGACCCCCACGACCATTTGGGGGGTGTATCCGATCGTCCAGACATCCTTTCCGGCGGCAGTACTGCCCAGTTTCGCCGCGGCCGGACGACCGATTTCCAGAGCGTTTGGGTGGCCCAGTGCTGGCCAGCGAGCAGCTTCATCGCTGAGGATGTTCGTGATCAAGTAAGCGAGTTGGGTGCTCAAAATGGGTTGGTTGCGGCTCGCTGCTATTTGATCCCATGGTCGACCATCGAGATCCTGGATGTCCAGCACGACGACTGGTTCGACTTCGCTATTTGGATCCCTGGTAACTTCGGGGCTTGATTTCAGCGAGCCAGAGGCTACGCCTTGATTGGCCAGTACACCCATTGCCTGAACTACCTCTAACAAGGTTACGTCTCCGCCATCGAGTAGAATAGTTTGGTCAATATTTACTGGCAAGCCGTTAACTTCATTAAGGTTAGAAGATAAACCAAACTGTTGAATTGTGCGCTGGATATTCTCTGAGCCAACCCGATTCATGATCTGCGCAGCGGGTACAAGGTAATCATTGGCCATCGCAATCCTGAGTCGCATCGGGCCATGTTCTTGCGGGTCGCGATTGTCAATTTCAGCCAATACCTCTTCTGAGGTGATATCCCAAACCAGTGAGGCGGGAGTGAAACCACGGGTGAACGATGTTAAATAGATGAATGGGGTCAGAAGGGAACCGGGAGGATGCCCGGGTAAACTGGCTGGATCGAGATTGCTGTTAGGATCTCCTACATAAGCGAGGATCTGTCCATTGGTCGGATCCAGGATGACGACATTAGCAGCTAACTGTCCTGCCGGTGATCCAGCAGGACCGGAAAGGGTGGAAAGTAATCGTTCTGCCTGGCAATCTAAATCCTTCGGCAGGGAGGATTTCTCCACTGGAGTTCCAGAGCGCTCCAGATGGGCGAAAGTCGCACAAGTCGCCTGCAATTGCCATGTGGTGTTTAACGACGTCGTTATTCGCAATCCGCCACGTTGAATACGGTTTAAGTTATAGATTTCACCGAGCCGGGCCAGCGTGTACTCGCTGAAACCAGGAGCGAAACTATCGATGACACGTTTGGTTGGGTCTATCAGCGGTTCAGGCATTTGAGCCTGATCAAGAGCAACCTGGCTCATGAATCCTGAGGTTTGAACATCTTTCAGCAGCTGTTTAAAATCATCCTGGGTGGGTGGTAAATTAGGATTCTGAGCCAGCGCAGCCAGCCAGACAGCTTCGGATATGTTCAGGTCAGTGGCTGATTTCCCGAAGTAGACATGGGCTGCGGCGTCTGCCCCGTAAATCAAGTGGCCATATTGGGCTGAATTCAAATACCACTCAAGGATTTGGGCGCGGCCGAAACGGTTTGTAATTTGGGCAGCCAGGAAATTTCCCCGTAAAACTTTACGCATTCCAGCTGGTTCTTCCCAGAGCAGAAATTCAGCCACAAGCTGCTGTGCCAGGGTCTTGTTGTTATCCTTGCCTAAGCTGGCCAGGGTAAAACCAGAATGCTGCCAAAATGACGGATCAGCTGTGGCGATTGTTACGAAGATAATTTCCCAGCTAAAACTGGGATCAGATTTATCGCGAGGGCTGATTGGGATATGTTGATCTGACGAGAATAGATCGTTGGGCACGAACAAGTAGGTTGCTGAAGCCGCAGCGGGGTGGCGCAAAGTGGCAACAACATATTCTCCACTGCGATCCAACAGTTGGGTAGGGTGAATAAGCAAGCCTCGTTCAGCATCCATCAGGCTGACCAGGGCATCGGGGGAGGGTAAATCTGCAATGAAGGCAACGTAAGCAAGTGAACTTAAGAGTAGAAGAAAGGAAACGCCCAGGCTCAGGAAGCCACTGATGCCCAGGCTAAGAGATATTCCGGTTTTCGGTCGCGATCGCCGGCGTTCCCGCATGCGAATTATTTGGGATGCTTCAGGCATGGGGGAATTTTACATCAGTTTTCACCACCCACCATCCGATTTGGATTAAACAAACCGGCAGAGGTGCTGCCTCATATACCTCTGCCGGCATTCTTTTGTGCAGGTCCCCTCGTTATAACCCCTTTTTGTTTGCCTGCACACCCGGGTTAAGAGAGCCTGATTTAAGGATATTTTAACAAATGACGATTGCCAAAACATTGACAAAAATAGTGTTTAATTCGGATTTCCGCAATCTTCAAGGGAAACACGAAAAGCTATGAAAGAAGACTTGATTAACGGTTCTTGAGCACCTTCCTCGAGCTGGTCTAATATTTGTTTTATCCGCGCCTGGTCCACCTGAAGGACTTTTCTCATGAAATTGTATGCGCGGCAAAAATAAAAATAGATGGTGCTTTCCAACAAAGGA
>JAJZSS010000088.1 GCA_021849525.1 Chloroflexota bacterium | reverse complement strand
AGGCGCGATCGGTTATTACCTGATCGTGTGGTTTTTGTAGCCATCGGCCGTTTTTGAAGATTGCACGACTTCAAAAACGGTTTTTTTATCTGACGGGGGAAAGTGAGCAGCAATGGAAAAACAACCAAAACCCGCTAACGAAAAAGAGAACCCGACTCGCAACCTGGCCCTCGACCTGGTCTTCAAGCTCCGCCACCACAACCTGACCGAGGGGTAGGAGGGCAGATGGGGGAGGCCAAAAAAAGAACGTGGACGGTTATTGGCCGCCCACGTTTTTGATTAAGGTTGGTCAGGCGATACAGAAGTCAGATCAGGCGACCTCAGGCTCGATCAGACCATAAGTGCCATCCCGCCGGCGGTAGAGAATGTTCACCTGGCTGGAATTTGCGTTATAGAAGACAAAGAAACTTTCGTGTCCCAACAGGCTCATCTGTTCCAGGGCTTCGTTTTCATCCATCGGAACCAGCGGGAAGCGCTTGCGGCGCACAATCACCGGCGCTTCTTCTTCGGGCTCCTCTTCGGTAACCGGTGCCGGAGCAACATCGGCAGTGCTGCGCCCATCGCCGCGTCCGTGGTTGCGCTTGCCTTTGTAGCGTTCAATCCGGCGCTGCATTTTGTCCAGGGCGGTGTCAAACGCGGTAAAGATATCATCCCCGCGTTCCTCCGAGCGCAGAATAAAGCCTCTTCCCCGGATGGTAATTTGGGCCACCTGGCGGTCCGAAGCGCTGCGAGCAGACTTGACATAAGCCAGGTCCACACGGGCTTCGTCAATCCCGCCCAGGTAGCGGTCCAGCTTGCTGACCCGTTTCCCCACATAATCTTTAATGTGGTCGGTCACTTCCATGTTACGGCTGAAGATATCGACTTCGACGGTCATCTACAACCTCCTCTGTGAATATAGATCGGACGTGTCGTGCGCCCAAAGATGCGTGCGTCCAAAGATGGGTGCGCCCAAAGATGGGTGAGTCCGTTGATGAGCTGGTTCAAGGATTTGCTGCAGCCTGTTCCGGCAGGTAGACCGCCCGCGCCAGGGTCATGCCATAGACTACCTGGGCGCCGGCGGAGCGCAGCGCAGCAGCACAGGCATCCAGGGTTGCTCCGCTGGTCGCTACATCATCCACCACCAGAATTTTCTTGCCCTGCACCGACCGGGGATCAGCTTGAAATGCCCCGGCGACATTCTGGCGGCGAGCGGAGCGAGAAAGCCCCACCTGGGTGCGGGTCTGGCGGACTTTGCGCAAGGCTCCGGGCCGGTAAGGCAGGCCGCAGATCAAAGCCAGCGGCAGTGCCAGGAGTGCAGCCTGATTATATCCGCGCTGCTGCTGGCGGGCAACCCCCATCGGCACCGGGCAGACCAGGTCGATCGTCCAATCCAGGCTGCAGAGCAGGGCTGCCATCGGGCGAGCCAGGCTTTCGCCCAGCGCCATATCTCCTTTGTATTTCAGGCGGTGGATCGCGCCGCGCAGCGGGCCGCCGTATTCGGCCCAGGCGCGCAGGGCGTGGAAGCGGTAACCGCCGGGCGGGCAGCCCAGGCAAACCTGGCCCTGGGGTAACATCTGTCCACAATGGGGGCAAAGCGGGGGTTTGAGCTGGCGTACGGCTGCCCGGCAGGCCGGGCACCAGCGCTCACCAGGCTGGTCGCAGCCGCCGCAGGTGGGCGGGTACAGCCAATCCAGGCCGGTCCAGGCCAGCTGGTAAAGCCGAAAAAGGCGGGACTTGCTCAAAACCGGATAATTGATATTAGTTAAAGCCCAGGATGCCGCTCAGAGCTGAGCGCATCATCATCAGGAGCGCCGGTGTCATCAGGACGATACAGATAGAAGGGAAGATCAACAAAGCCATCGGGATGAGCATTTTGATCGGGGCTTTGTGAGCTTCTTCCTCCGCCAGCTGGCGGCGTTTGATGCGCATCTGGTCCGCCTGGATGCGCAGCACTTTGGCCATGCTCACGCCGAGCTGCTCGCTCTGGATGACTGCCGCTACAAAGCTGGACATCTCAGCCACGCCCAGGCGGTCTGCCATTGTACGCAGGGCTTCACGGCGCAGTTTGCCGAGCTGGATCTCGCGCAAGGCGCGGCCAAAGGCCATCGAAAGCTCCGAATCCCATTTTTCGTAAACTTTCTGCATGGCGCCATCGAAACCCAGGCCGGCTTCCACGCAGATGGTGAGTAAATCCAGGGCGTCTGGCATCGATTTGCGCACCGATTTCTGACGGCGGTCGATCTTGGACTGCAGCAGCATTTGCGGCAAGAAAAAGCCGAAAATCGTCGCCAGTGCTACCACAATCAATTGCCGGCTCAGGCTCCAGCTCGAATCAGAGATCGAGAATACAAAAAATAGCCCGCCGCCGAGCAAAATGGCGAAGAAGAAACGCGCCAGCCAGAAGATGGAGGGGTCCAGGCCGCGCGGGTTCCCTGCCAGCTCCAGCATGTGAGCGGTAGATTGGATCGCATTTTGCGGGGTGAAGCGGGTGGCAAAGCGGCCGAAACTGCGCGCCAGGGGGACGATGATACGCTCGCTGATAGGCTGGGAGAGCTCGATCTCTTCGAGCGAAGCGCTCTCACCGCGGGCTGCAAATTCTGCCAGGCGCTCCTGGAGCTTGTCCTCCTGGTTCGAATCGCGCATGCCGATCACCACCAGGATGATGGCTCCGATGACGATCAAAGCCAGGGCTGTGAGTAGAATCCATTCCATTCAGGCCATCCCCTTCTTAAACATCAATCGACGCAATCTTGGTCATCACAAAATAGCCCAGCACGATCATAAAAACGCCTATTCCCAAGGCAATCAAACCCACCACCCGCGTTTCGGGATTGAAGAATTCCATCATATATGGGCGATTTAGGAACCACAGGGCAACACTGATCAGGACCGGCATCAAGGCCAGGAAGCGTCCGGAGTAGACCACCTGGGAGGTGAGCACGCGCACTTCACCTTTAATCCGCACCCGCTCACGAATGGTGTAGGAGATCGTATCCAGCACCTCCGCCAGGTTACCACCCACTTCACGCTGCACATTCATGGCTGCCACCACCAGGTCCAGGTCATCGCTGGGGATACGGCGGAGCAGGTTTTCCAGGGCTGGTTCCATCGCAATACCCAGCTGCATTTCCTGTACGACCCGCCTGAATTCGTCGGAGATTGGCGATGGCATCTCACGGGCGACGGCTTCCATCGCCTGCATGGTCGAATATCCCGCCCGCAGACCATTTACCATCAGGTTCAGCATGTCTGCCAGCTGCTCACTGAAACGCTGCAGACGTTTCCCTTGCTGGCGCTTGACATACATTCGGGGCAGCAGGATGCCGACCAGAAAACCGATGACAGCGACGATGATATTCTGCCCGCCGATATACCAGATAAAAGCTGACATCAGCAGACCAAATAAGATCACCACCACTAAATATTCTGCGGTGCGCAGCTTGATATCCGCCCTGGCCAGCTCGCGGGCCATTCCCCCGCCCATCCTGGATTTCTCCAGGCGTTCGTTCACCCAGTCCGAGACTGCGGTGGACCTTTCCATCTCCTTTTTAGCGGCTCTGGCCTCGTCTTCCATATAGCGGCCCAGGCGTTGTTCAACCAGGGAGCGCTCGCTGGTGACCGAAGAGACCACGCCGACCACCAGCAGGATCACTGCCAGGCTGCCGCCGCCGATCAAGACAAACATGATTGGATCCATGCGCTCAAACCTCGCCTAGACTGGGTGCTGGGAGCTCACGGCTTTAATACCGGCGCCGCTCGCCAATCCCAAAGATCGAGGCCGGCAGGTGAATACCGGAGGTTTCGATCTTATCGATAAACTTGGGGCGCAGCCCGGTAGGCCGCAGCCGCCCAATGACTTTGCCATTTTCATAGCCCGACTGCTCGAACAGGAAGATATCAGTCATGGTGATGACATCACCTTCCATCCCGCTGACCTCGGTGATGTTGACAACCTTGCGCGTGCCATCGCGCATGCGCTCCTGGTGCACGACCAGGTCGATCGCCGAGGACACCTGCTCGCGGATGGCGCGCACCGGTAATTCCATCCCCGACATCATGGCCATCGTCTCGACGCGGGCCAGGGTATCTCGCGGGCTGTTCGAGTGGGCGGTGGTCATCGAGCCATCGTGGCCGGTGTTCATTGCCTGCAGCATGTCCACAGCGGCTTCATCGCGGATTTCACCAACGATAATGCGATCGGGGCGCATACGCAGAGAGTTAATCACCAGCTGGCGGATGGTCACCTCGCCGCGACCTTCAATATTGGCCGGGCGTGATTCCAGGGTTACGACATGCTCCTGGCGGAGCTGCAATTTTTCTTCATTTTCGTTGGTCACAATCCGCTCATCGCCGGGGATAAATTGGGACAGGATATTGAGCAGCGTGGTCTTGCCGGAGCCGGTGCCGCCTGAAATAATGATATTCAGGCGAGATTCCACGCAGGCTTTGAGGAACTGCAGGGCATCGGGAGTGATCGAGCCAAACTGGATCAGCTGATCCAGGGTGATGGGATTCTTGAAGAATTTACGGATGGTCAGCACCGGCCCGACCAGGGATATGGGCGGGATGACGGCATTAACACGCGAGCCATCTGGCAGGCGAGCATCGACATAGGGGCTGGATTCATCGATCCGCCGGCCCATGGGCGCAACAATGCGGTCGATGATGCGCATCACGTGCTCGTCACTTTCGAAGGAAATGGGTAGTCGGGTGATCTTACCACCACGTTCGATGTAGATGCTCCTGGCACCGTTTACCATGATTTCCGAGATGGAGTCGTCCTCCAACAGAGGCTGTAGAGGACCAAAACCCAGGATCTCGGCAGAGATTTGCTCAAACAGGCGCTGCCGCTCCGGGCGGGTGAGGACGATATTTTCTTCAGTCAGCACCTGCTCGAATAACTCCTGGATCGTGGTGCGGACTTCCGAAACCCGGGTGATATCCATGCTGGGATCCAGCTCAGCCAACAAGCGGTTCTGGACGCGCGCTTTCAAGTCCAGGTAGGTATCCCGCTGGGCTGTAGAGGCCGAGGGCGTTCCCCGGCGAGACTGCAGGTTCATCAGCCGGGAGGCACCATCCGCCCCACTGTTTTCCACCGGGGTGGTAGTTTGGTTTCCCTGGCCTTGTTCGATCCGTTTAAGCAGAGACATGGTAGCCTTCCTGGGTTAGGTACTAGCGCTTGGCAAATTTCTTACCATTATTAGCATCTGCCGTTTCTGGCACGGTGGATAATTCAACCAGGCGCTGGCGAATGGCTTCGGCCAGGCTGAGAAAACCCTTAGAGATCGGTTTCGTGCGATCGCCCAGCATAAACGGCACGCCCCGGTTGACCGAGGGGATCACCACGCGCTCGTCGAACGGCAGGACTGTGGCGATGGGCTGTTTGAAACTTTCTCCCACTTTTTCGGGAGTGATCCCGATCCGTTTGTCGAAGCGGTTCATCACAAATAATATGCGCCGGCGATCCAGCTTCATGGCATTCGCCAGATCCAGGAAGAGACGGCAATTCTTGATTGCCGGAATTTCCTGGGTGGTGAGCAAGATCACCAGATCGCTGGAGTCGAGCGCTGATAAGGTGATATCGTTGAGCGCCGAATCAGTATCTATAATGATGTAGGCGAACATCTGGCGCAGGTATTTGAGCACCTTTGCAAACTGCTCGCCGTTGATGCTTTCGGCTTCCTCGGGACGATCCGGGGCCGACAGGATCTTCACACCCGAGGCGGCATGGGTAATCATCACCTCATCTACGAATTCGGGATCAAGCTCATCGGCCCGCGCCCCCAGATCGACCACGCTGGTCTTGCTCTGCTCGTTGAGGAAGACCGCCACATCACCAAATTGGAGGTCGCCATCGATGATGGCGACATATGTGTCTTCGTTGCGCAGGGTCATGGCCAGGTTTACAGCCAGCGTGGTGACCCCTGCGCCGCCTTTCGGGCTGTAGACGGTGATAATCTTGCCTTGAGACACGAGGGAGGAAACTGCACTGCCGCCGTCACCCGCAGCAGGCAAGCGCATGCCCACTTTGACACGCTCATCTCGCGCCATCTTCCCGGCCCGGCGGATGGCCCCGGTCAGCTCGTCGATGGCAGGCGGCTTGGTGAGAAAATCGCGCGCCCCCGCCAGCATTGCGCGGCGCATATAGTTCGGATCACCCTGCACGGATAGGATTACGATCTGGGTGATGGTATTATTGCGCCGGATCATCTCGGTCGCGGTGATGCCGTCCATATCGGGCATGTTGATGTCCATCAGGACGACATCGGGCTTGCTTTCGCGAGATTGCTCGATCGCTTCCCGCCCCGAACGGGCGACACCAATCACTTCGACGTCTTTTTCAAACTGTAAGAGCTTGCGCAGATTCTCGCGCGTCTCGGCGATATCATCGACGATCAGGACGCGAATCTTATCTGAGTCAACCATGCGTTACCTCCGCGGCTGCCCGCGTTTCAGGTCAGGGTTCAGGAGTGGCCGGGGCATCGTTGGGCAGCACGGGTGCAACCAGCTCGTCCACGCGTGGATCGATCCCGAAAGGCAGCTTGCTTGGCACCGGGATATTATACTGGTCCAACAGGAAAGGAAGCGTTACAGCTTCGGTAAGAACGCGTCCATCATCGCCCGTCGCCCGCAGCGCCAGGGTCAGCTCAGCGCCT
>JAJZSS010000087.1 GCA_021849525.1 Chloroflexota bacterium | reverse complement strand
ATTGAAACTATCCTTGAGGAACAGTAGTCCGAAACTGAGCTGCGCGCCGCTGTGGCTTGCCTGTGCCAGGCCGGTTTACTGGAACGCCTCCCGGACATGCTAACCGATGAATCGATACTAACGCCACAGGCAGGTCCACTGGTATCGGTGATCATTGTTTCGTATAACAGCCAATCCTGGCTGGAGGAATGTCTGGATTCTTTAGCCAAGCAGACCTATCAGCCACTGGAAATCATTCTCGTTGACAACCATTCCAACGATAACACGGTCGCCTGGATTACAGCCAATCATCCCGAAATCCAAGTGATCCAACTCTCGATCACTGTCTCATTAGCCCAGGCGATTAATGCGGGGGTAGAGGTTGCAAGGGGAACCTATTTCTTGATTCTGAATCCAGATCTCCGCCTGGAGCTCAATGCCGTGGCAGAATTGGTGCAAGCTGCCCTATCCGAGCCGAATGCGGCTGCTCTGGCTGCAAAACTAAAATTGTACTGGACCCCAGGCTTTTTGAATGGGATGGGCAATCTGGTAGGGGCTTTTGGATTTGGTTGGGATATTGGTCTGGGCTATTTAGACCTTGGTCAGTTCGATGGACATCGCGAGCTGCCTTCAGCTTGTTTTGCGGCAGCACTTATACCCCGGTCAGCCTGGCAAATCGTTGGTCCGCTTGATCCGGGGTTCCCGCTGTATTATGAAGACAGCGAATGGTGCTATCGGGCGCGGTTGCTCGGTTTGAAAATCTACGCTGCGCCGAAAGCAGTCGTTAACCATGCGTTTGGCAGCCGGACGCCGGATAAACCAGCTCCAGGAATTTCTACCATCCGGCTTCACCGGGTAGTATATGGGCGGCTGCGTTTCGCAAATAAATTACTCAGCGATCCCTATCGCCGCCAGTTCACCAGGCGCTACCGGGGAGAAGATTTCCTGAGGCTGCTCATGGCTTTCGTGCGCCTGAACAGCTCGCAAGTCAGCGCAATCCGGGAGGGTTGGAAGAAATTCCGCCAGGCAAGTGACCTGCCGATACTCCGTGCGAATCTTCAACGTCAACGGAAAATCGACGATGAAACACTGTTTGAGGTGCAGAAAGCTTATCCCTCCCCGTTGATCTGGCGGGGGTCGCCGGTCCTGACATGGGACATTATTCAATCCGTCTACCTGCCCCAGATCCAGGTAAGAAAAACCATCCCACTACCCGAGTTCCCAGACAGCTTTCTTATCCAGCTGCCCGCTGTAAATAAACTCCAGCGTTGGAATGAGATCCGCCGGTTCGAAGGAATCCCCTTACTCTTCCATCGCCTGTTTCGTACAATCCAAAGGCGTCTGGCACAGCCCTGAGATTGTTACAAACTCAAATGACCCAGAAGAAACGCTTCCGTGCAGGTATCGATGCGACCGCTCTCCCCCTCCAACCGGTTGGGGCAGGCAACTACACCATCCAATTGATCCGCGCCATGGCCGAACTCGAATCCGACCTGGATTTAGTAGTCTTTGCCCATCCCCATGGACAGGCCCTGATCGACATTCCGGAACACAATGGCTTCCACTGGAGCATGATTCCCACACACTCGCCTGCTTTGCGTCTGTTGTGGGAGCAGACGAGCTTTCCACGGCTGATCCGCCAGGAAGGCATCGACCTGCTGCATTCTTTACATTACACCCGTCCACTCCGCCTGCCTTGCGCTTCGGTGGTAACCTTTCATGACATGACCTTTTTCTTATTCCCCGAGCTGCATACCTTCGCCAAACGAATTTTCTTCCCGGCAGCGATTCGCTCCAGCGCCCGCACAGCCGATGCCATCATAGCCATTTCAGAAAGCACCCGCCAGGATGCTATCCGTCTGCTGGATATCGATCCGGCGCGCATCCATACAGTCCTGCTAGGGGTGACCGATGAGTTTCGCCCCATTCCCGCATCCCAACAGCTTATCTCGATCCGTGAGAAATACCGGCTTCCGGAGCATTTCATTTTGTATGTGGGCATGCTCGAGCCCCGAAAGAACCTGCCCTTGCTGCTGCGCGCCTACAGGCAGGTGTTAGAGCGTGGTAAAGCTCCGGTGCTGGTCCTCGCCGGGCGGATGGGTTGGGGGGTGAGCCTGCTGCAGCAGATGATTTCAGACCTGGCTTTGACCGAGCAGGTCCATTTCACCGGATATATCATCCCGGAAGACCTGCCCTTCGTTTATAATCTGGCAGATTTGTTCGTCTATCCTTCCCTTTACGAAGGTTTCGGCCTGCCACCTCTGGAAGCGCTGGCCTGTGGGACCCCGGTAATTACCAGCGCAGTGTCATCCATTCCGGCGAATATGGGTGAGGCCGCGATTCTTGTCCAACCCGATGATGAAGCTGGTTTAAGCACCGCTATTTGGGAAACGATTAACAACCCGGAATTACGTCGAGAGCTGTCTATCAAAGGGCCACTTCAGGCAGCCAAATTCACATGGGAAGCAACGGCACGCCAGACGCTCGCAATCTACCAACAAGTCCTGCAGAACCAATGAGCGATAGCCAACCCACCCTTTCAGTTTGTATCGTGAGCCTGAATACCTGTAGCTACCTCCAGGATTGTTTGCGATCCCTGGCAGAAAATACGAGTGTGGATTACGAGGTCATCATCACCGATAACGGCTCAACGGATGGCACCCAGGCGATGCTGGCAGCCCAATTTCCCCGGGTCAGGCTGGTCCAAAACCAGCAGAATGAAGGTTATACGCGCCCGATGAACCAGGCATTACAGCTTGGGCGAGGGCGGTTTCTGGCGCAATTAAATCCCGATACTGTGATCCTGCCAGGTGCATTCGATACTCTGATCGCATTTTTAGAGGTCACGCCTCAAGCCGGCATTTGCGGTCCAAAAGTCCTCAATCGTGACTATACATTACAAAAACCCTGCCGGCGGGGTGAGCCGCGCCCGTGGGCTGTGTTAAGTTATTTTCTGGGATTGGCGACGCTTTTCCCAAAAAGCCCCCTGTTCGGCGAATATTTAATGAGCTATAAAGACGAGAATGAAACCCACACCGTTGCAGGGGTCTCTGGCTCGTGTATGCTGATCCGCCGGGAAGTTGTGCACAACATCGGATATCTCGATGAGCGGTTTTTTGCATACCAGGAAGACGCCGATTATTGTTTTCGGGCACGGCAGGCCGGCTGGAAGGTTTACTACCATCCTCAAGCCAGGATCGTCCATTTTGGAGGCATGGGCGGATCACGCGTCCAGCCTTTCCGTTCGATCTATGAGTGGCACCGCTCATATTACTTGTACTATCGGAAAAACCTGGCCCAGGATTATTTCTTTCTTTTTAACTGGTTGTATTATCTGGCTATGGGTGCCAAACTGGCCCTGGCGTTAGGGTTAAATTTTCTTCGCAGAGATAAATTTGCCGGCTCGCGCAAACCCTGAATTGGAGCAACTGTATGCAAGAATGGTCGTTACGCAATGAAGTCTACACTGCCCTGCATCGCTGGCCGCTGATCCTGCTGTATGGGTTGGTGGGCTGCGCCCTGGGAGTGCTGCTCTCCTTTATCTGGCCTTCACCCTGGCGTGCGACCGCCGAAATCTATGTCGGCATGGAGCCCTACCGGTGGTCTGAAGATGAAAACGTGGTGGCATATGCCCTGGGAACGCGGTTTAACTATGCTGATGACTACAAAAACTGGCAAATGTCAAACTTAAACGCCCTGGTAACCATGGATGATATCCTGCTCAAAACGCTCGACCGTTTGCGACAGAGTGATGATTACTGGAGCGATGTCAACCGCCGGGCACTGGGAAATATGTTTCAGGTTTACTGGCGCAATCCGGGACGTTGGCGGCTGGTAGCTGACCACACAGACCCCAATATTGCCTCGGCGGCCGCTTTAGCCTGGCGCGAGGTCGTCTACGAGACCGTACAGCAATCGATTAATTATGCCCAGGATACCTTCAGGCTGGACATCCAGCTCAAAGCCAATCAAAATCATATTGTCAACCTCACCACACAGCAGGCTGAGCTGGAAACGACGTATTCTGGTCTTTCTACCCTGAAAAATGAGCTGCAGACAATACCCGAAAGTCAGCCAGTGGATGATCTGACCCGCTGGCAAATCTGGTCCTGGGCTTCCCACGCTGCACAAAGTAACCCACGCTGGGAGACTTTGCTGGCTGAGCTACCCGCTGCGGGGGAAACTCCAGTGATTTACCTTACCTGGCTGGAACAAGCTCAACTGACCCTCGATCAAGATCTCCAAACCCTGCAAACGAAAATCGATACCCTGAGTACCCAACAGGCCCAGGCAAATGCCGAATACGCCATCGCATCCCAGGCCAGTCGGGGTCTTTCCGCAAATCTACAATTGGAAAAGATTTCTGATACACCGCCGAAACCAATTGCTGTCCGCCCAATCGCACAGTTGGCCTTGATCGGAACGATCATCGGCATTTCTATCTGGGCAATCCTGTGGCTGGTTCGCCTTACATTAAGAAAAAACGGATGAATCGCTTACATCGCTCAGATCTGCTCCGTAATATCCGCTCAGGCGCCTGGATCCTCTTCATCGTTTTTTTGCCTGTAACCAGCTTCCCGTATCTTCCTCAGGTGATCGGTGGAAGTGCCCTGGTCCGCCCGCTGTCGATATACCCATTGATCGTGCTGCTGGTCGGACTAACCATCCCACGCCTGTGGAATCAACGCCTGCCGCGCACTTTTCTATCCCTGCTGCCTTTCGTCATCATAGCATTGGTCAGCTCACTCATCTCACTGATGCGCGGGATCGAGCCGTCGATCAATGTGACAGTTGGCGAACGGGTGCTCCGCGGGTTGATCACGCTGGGATTAGGCGTCGCGTATTATTTAACCGCCAGCCTGGGCCCGCGCACCCTGGATGATTTAAAAAGTACTTTGCGCTGGCTGTATGTTGGGTTTGGCGTTGCCTTGTTTTGGGGTTCACTCCAGGCCATTTATGTTGTTCATTTCACCAAAGCCTGGTATCGGCTGATGAACAACCTGCAGCAGTATATATCTACCCGCCGCCTGATCCAAAATCGCATCTCAGGAATGACCTATGAGCCGAACTGGTTTGCGGAGCAAATCACCTGTCTGCTTTTACCCTGGCTTCTGGCATCCGTGCTCACCGGCTCTACTGTATTTAAATGGCGGCGTGGTTGGCTGACGATTGAATGGTTCTTGCTGATCTGGAGTATCGTTTTAATTCCATTCACATTTTCCCGGGCGGGTGTACTCAACCTGGTCGTGATGGCCTTTTTAAGTGTGTTTGTGCTCCGGGTTTTCAAAGAAAAAGAAGGCACTTTAAAGTTGGGAATTCAACCGAATAAGTTCAAGTTTTTATTCCGCCGTTTTTCGGAAGCAATCATTGCATTGGTCCTGATTGGAGGCGTGATTTTTGTCGCTGGGTTGAAGAACGAATTCTTTGGAAGGATCTGGGGGTACTGGATCGAGAAGGATAACCCGACGCTCAGCGGGTATATCAAGTATCTGGGCTTTGGTGCACGGATCTCGTATGGCGACGCAGCCTACCAGACTTTTGAAGCCTACCCCATCTTAGGTGTCGGGTTGGGCAATTATGCTTTCTATTTCGATGAAATGCTCCCCGACCGTCCATTGGCTCTGACCCCGGAGGTACTGCGCATTGTCACGCCTGAAGATGGACGAGACCGGTTGATTACTGCCAAAAACCTTTTTCTCCGCCTCCTGGCTGAGACAGGAGTGATTGGAACGCTTGCCTTTGTGACGTTCTTCGCTGCCATATTGGGCTGCGCCTTGTATTTGTGGCTGGCCCAGGATCCGGAAATCAAGTTCTGGGGGATCGCCGGGATATTAGGTGTCACGGCCTTTCTCCTGTCATCCTTTTCTTTTGATTCTTTCTCGCTGCCCAATATGTGGGTGATGTTTGGATTAATCACCGCAGCCGCACGCTATCATACGCGCCTGGGAAGCGAGCGCCTGGAAAACGACTTCGAATTTGATCAATTAGCCGTAGAGAATGGTGGAAATTAATTTTATGAATCAACGAGACAAACCCTTCCTGATTATTGCCCTGGTCGTGATTGGTATCCTGGCTGTGTGCTGCATCGCGGTGGTGGTCGCCGGCAGCATTTTCATGGCGTACAACTCACAGGCGGGAGTGGAGATCAGCGAGGCTACCCCGGTCGTAATCAGACCGGTCATCCCTACCGCAACTCCTTTGGCGGGTTCACCAAATCCAGAGCAGCAACAAATTCCTGCGCCAGTTCAACCACCCTCGAGCGTAAACACTGATACGCTCAAAATACTGGGTGAGACGATCGTGCCTGTCAACAACTTGCCCGACCTGGCTCGCCGCCTGGAGGGCAAGGAAAACATCCCTGAAACCATGGCTCCACCAGCTGCCTTCTATCAGACTGGGGCACAGAGCTCATTTTGGGTTACGAATGTTGACACCAACAGCAACTTTAAGATTAATGCTACCCTGGAATATGTGACACAGCATGTCTATTTTTGGATCGAAGATGGTGTCCCCTTTAATCTGAGTGCGTTGCACTCCCTGGTCGATACTTTTGAAGAAACGATCTATCCCACCAATCGTGAATTCTTTGGCAGTGAATGGACACCAGGGGTAGATGGTGATCCACATCTTTACATACTATACGCAGAAGGTCTGGGAACCTCAATCGCTGGCTATTACTCCTCGGCGGATGAATACAGCCCTCTGGCGCACGAATATTCCAATGCCCA
>JAJZSS010000086.1 GCA_021849525.1 Chloroflexota bacterium | reverse complement strand
ATGTAGTGGTAACTCGGGTCGAGGTATCCGGCCTGGATAAGAATACTGCGGCGTATAAAAACCGCCGGCTGGCAGATGATCCGGAAGCCAAGTAAATCTTCCAATCCCCAATCACTGAAATTAAGGGGATTTAGCACAGCCCCTTGGGGATCGATCGAGATGGCATCTCCATAAATCAGACCCAGCTCAGGATTGGCTTCCAGGGCTGAGATGGCCTGAGAGACTGCATAAGGTAGATACAGATCGTCAGAGTTCAGCCAGGCGATGTATTTGCCGGTCGCCCGGCTGAAGCCTTTGTTAATCGCCTCTGCCTGGCCTTTATCCGGCTCAGAAACCCAACCGGTAAGACGGTGGCTATAGCGCTGGATGATCTCTACACTCCCATCTGTAGAACCGCCATCGATTACGAAGTACTCAAACTGGACGCCCGTCTGGCTTAATACCGACTGGATGGTTTCTTCGAGATAAGCTGCCTGGTTATAAGATGGTGTAATGATCGTTACCAGGGGCAGGTTTATAAGGCTGTTCATCAGGGCTGTAGGGGTTGGGTGAGATCGTAAATCAGGTAACCACCGCCTTCTGCGTAAACAGGGTAGTGTTGTTTTAAGTGATCTTTCAGATCCGGTTGATCGTCCAACTGTTTGAAAGCGGTAATCAGGAAATAATTCATGCCCTGGCTGCGGCGGTTGAAATAGTCCTCGAACTCTTTACCTTCCCCACGCAGCTCTGAGAGGGCGATCTCGCCCCGGTTTGGCCAGATGATGATCTTGCGCCAGCCATAATACATGATCCGGTAACCGTAATCCTGGGTAAGGGCCAGAATTTTGCCGTCGGCGGGGAGCTGGCTGCCGATTTCCTGCCAGTAGGCCGGCTCGTGGCGGTAGTCGTCCCGGTATTGGGGCAGAATGGCCTGCCAGCTGGCAAACCCAATTCCAAGCACAAAAAAGCCGATTGCAATAGCTTGCCAGCCGCGAGGCTGGACACCAATTTGCCCGGCAAGCGCCTGTATGCTGGGAACGAGTGAGACGGCAAGGATAGCGACCAGCTGGATGTGATAATAACTGTGAGTGTACATCTGGTACGGGGTTAAAAGACCATATACCAGATAGCCGGTCCACAACCCTATCAGCAGGGCGCGCCCCCGCCCACGGGCAAGGACGATCCCCAGCAAGCCCAGCAGCAAGCTTCCCAGCCCGAGCAGGTCGGCGATCAGGCTGAGCCAGCGCACATAAGTGGATGGGGTAAGCAGGATGTGAGACAGCTCAAGAGTCCAGGATGAAAAATACTCACTGGCTCGCCCGCCGCGCAGGACCAGGTAATAAAACCCGGAGGGGATTACCATCAAAGCCATCATCACCCACACCTGGGCGCTGCGCCAGAAACGGCGCCAGCCCAGGCTGTGAAGCACCAGGCTGACGGCTGCGCCTCCCACAATATAGGCGGCGACTGCCTTAACCAGGACTGCCGTGCCGCCCAGCAGACCTGCCAGCAGCGCCCATTTCCAGCTGCGGGTCTCGGACCAGCGGTAAAGGGCGTAGACTGCCAGGATTATCCACATCACCATGCCGGGGTCTGGCTGGAAAGTGCGGCTGGCTTGCACCCCAAATGGCAGGATGAGGAAATACGCCAGCGCTATAAGCGGCGGCAGTGTCCGACCAACAGTGGTGGAATTTAGCGGATCGGTAGTTCGCCTGGCGAGCAGGAATATAAACAGCCCACCGATTGTCCAGAATATCGTGTTGACGAGTCGGGCTGCCCAGGCGCTCTCGCCGCCGCTCCAGAGATAGACATACGCGACAATTTTTTCCAGGATGGACGGCTCGTATTGACCGGTGGAATTTGCCAGCTGGATTGCCGTCTCCACCATGGCCGGATCTGCACCGGGCAACATCTGGTAATACATGCTCCGTGCAATAATTGCTCCCCGCAGCTGGCGTGTGGGGTGGAAATCCAGGGGTGGATCGGTCATATCATACAGGCGCAGTCCAACGCCTAACACCAACAATAACAGCGCCGGCAGCCAGAGCCAGATGAACGTAGAGTTTCGGGAATTCTGTGTAAGCATATTCAGGTAAAGCGGAAATTGTCACCAGAGACTGGAATAAGCGACTTTCTCAAACACGGCCAGCTTACCACCGACGGTGGCATCCAGCACCTGGCGACCGGCCTGTTCGTACGCCTGGCGCGCCATATGGTAGGAGCGCTCGGAGGTATCAAGATCGGGGAGCTGCCAGCGGAATCCTTTGCCGAAATAACCCTGGTGGAAATGATTGGGGTCATCACCTTGCGAAACGACAGTGGCATTGGGTGTTCCCTGGGTACTGTAATTGTGATCTACTCCGATCAGGATGACCTGCGAAAAGCCCATATGAAAGGCCAGCTGCAGCGCGACATAGGTGACTGTGCCGCCTTCCCATACTCGCCCGCGTACATCGCTGGCAAATTTAGGTCCTGTGTAAGTAGTGTGGATAAACGCCAGGTCTGGGACAGGCTGGATCAGGTTGCGTGAGCGCCAGGAAATGAATTTCGGGATCGGTAAGGCGCGAATCTCCTCGGCACACTGTTCGATCACAAGGCTGTTGATTGAGAGAAAATAGCTGGTCGTGAATCCCCAATCCGGAAAAGCCAGGTAGATGCGATTTGTCCCAAATGTGAATTCATTTTTTAAGTGGGTCAGATCGGTCTGTTTCAGGCTGGGGCCGTTGCCAATGATAAAACAACGCTGGCCGCGATGGATGTCTTTCAGCCGGTCAAGCTGGGCGATCGACGCCCGCCGCCAGGGGTGCAGGGCGGCTGCTGGCCATTGAGCAGCATGGCCCAGGGCATGCCAGCTTCTGCGCCCGGCTTGCCAGATTGATCCGGGGATGATTTGCTTGGCAGTCTGGCGGAGAGTGCTCATTCGGTGCTTAAGCGAGCTGTCGCTCCGCCATCCACTACCAGTGCCTGCCCGGTCATAAAAGAGGATTGGGTTTCGTCGGCCAGGAAATAAATGGCGCTGGCGATCTCCTGGGGCGTCCCTACCCGCCCGATGACCGTTTTACGCGCCAGGTTATCCAGACGCTCTCCCAGACTTCCACTGCCGACATGCCCGCGGGATAAACCGGCATGCAGCATGGGGGTATCCACCGCCCCCGGGAGAATGGCATTTACACGGATGTGGTCGGGAGCGAATTCGATGGCCATGGCGCGGGTCAAAGCCAGTAAGCCGCCTTTGCTGGCAGCGTATGCGGCGATATTGGCAGATGTTTGAATAGCATGGACGGAAGACATGTTGACAACTGCCCCACCGCCGGCAGCTTTTAACAGCGGATGGGCTAATTTGACGCCCAGGAACACCGAGCGCAGGTTAGACGCCATGACACTATCCCATTCTTCGGCGCTGGTTTCCAGCATGGGCTTGGCGATCTGGATACCGGCATTATTGACCAGGGCGTCGAGGCTGGTAGTGAATTGGCGCGCCTGGGCGTAGATCTTTTCCACCTCTTCCGGTCGCGAGATATCCGCCTGAATATAGCTGACGGCATCTGGAAAATGTTCGGGTTTTTCGGCCCGGTCAACAGCGATTACCTGCCAGCCGGTTTCGATAAATTTCAGCACCGTCGCGCTCCCAATGCCCCCGGCAGCACCGGTGACTAAAGCAATCCGTTGAGTTGAGGAATTTGTTTGCGTTTGCATAGGTTTCGATTCTTACAGGTTGGAAGATCCTAAGCCGGAGTTTGATAGGGAATTCCCAGGCCGGTCACCAGGTTACGGATGGTGTTCCAATGAACGCGCTCCCAGGCGGCCGGGCTCGAGTTGGCATTATGCGGAGCCAGCAGCACATTATCCATGCGTTTCAGCGGGCTAGCGGCGGGCAGAGGCTCAACTTCGAAAACGTCCAGGGCGGCGCCGGCAATCTGTCCATTCTGTAAAGCGGAGATTAAAGCCTGCTCATCGACTATGGGGCCGCGGGCTGTGTTGACCAACACAGCAGTTTTTTTCACCAGTGCCAGGGTCTGGGGATTGATCAGATGGTAACTGGTAGGATTAAGATCGGTGTTGAGGCTGATATAATCGGCGCGCTTAAGTAGATCCTCCAGGGTGGTCATTTCAATATTGTTCTCGAGAATGAAATCGGGTGCTATTTCGACGATATCATTACCCAGCAGCTTCATCCCAAAGGCATGAGCTCGGCGTAATACTGCCTTACCGCAATTACCTACGCCGACGACCCCCAGGGTACATTCGCTCAGGGAGCGGCTGGGGAGTTTGTCCCACGCGCCAGCCTTCATGTCCCGGTCCATCCAGGGGTGGCGGCGGGCAAAAGCCAGCATATAACCCAGCACCGTATCCGCGACCGGGAGCGTAAAAGCATTTGGTGTGCGGTATATATCGATGCCGAGGCGGGCGCAGGCAGCCTGGTCAATCGAGTCGATTCCCGTGCCCCATTTCGAGATGACTTTCAGGCGGGGGGAGCAGGCTTCGAGGACATGGGCAGTGTAGCGGTCGTCCCCGCAGACCGCGCCATCGAATTGACCGGCATAAGCGAGAATCTGGTCTTCTTCCAGCCGCTCGCGCACCGGAGCAACGATCACTTCAATCCCATGGCGCTCGAAGACAGGTCCAAATCGATCCATAAAAGGGATCATGTAAGGGGCAGACATTAATACAACAGGCATTCGCGAAATTCCTTCCAGTCTATTTTATGCTTTCGCTTTATTTTGGATCTGCAACAGGTAATCTGTGATCAAGAAATCCAGTTCTTCGTCGATATCCCAGGCTTCAGCCGCGTTTATCTCGAACATGGCTGGCCGCTCGCCCAGGCGGTTGCGGCGGGTGAGTAAGGTCTGGCGGGTGAAGATGTACAGGCACGAGTTTTCCTCAAAGACAGGTGGCAAATCCTGCGTTTGGAGCAAGATCGCTGGATTGTGGTTGATCGCCCGTCCCAACTGGTCCCAAAGGCGGGTTTGCAGCCGGGTGACGCCAAACATCGAATCATAAGCCGGATACCCCTCCAGGAACTGTTGGATAGCACACGAGATGGTTTCTGGACGGAGCAGCGGGTTGGTAGAGTGGGTTTGCAGATAAAAATCAGCTTTTACCACACTGGTATCGTAAGCCAGGATTTCATTCATCGGAATCTGGTCGCCGCGCAGCTCTTCCGGGCGAGGTATGATCTGAACCTGGGGGTAGTGGTCTTTTAAGCCAACCATGATTTCCGGGCTGTCAGTATCTACTGCGATGACAGAGACTTCTGGGCAGGCTGCCAGGTTATCTAAAATATGCTGGTAGAGTGGTTTGCCTGCCAGTCGACGGATATTTTTTCCGGGTACGCGTTGCGAATGGTGGCGCATGGGGACTAAAGCAGCAATTCGTGGCTTAGACTTGGACATCGTGATCAAGAATCCTTTTTCAGATCAGGATATAAAATCGGTTCGACCGGGCGAGCCTGCCCCTGCTGGGGTTGAGCAGGATCAAGTGGGTAATAAAATGTCTGGCGCAGCTGCCATGTGAGCGGACCGGTGTGGCGATAACCCTGGTAAGTGCCGTAAAACTGCATCCAGCGAAACCAAAAAATGCTCCCGATATTCTGCCATAAAGCGCTTTGCTTGGCAGCCTGGCGCAGGTCGCTGAGCATATTTCGTGATACCAACCGGGCCAGGTCCAGCTTCCCAAAACGCTGCTGTGGAAAGATGCGCTTGAAAGCCATCGCTTCGCGGCGGTAACGGTTGAATACGGAGCGTGGTGACTCCTGGTGGACATGGATGATCTCCGCTTCTGCGCTGTAACTGATGGCATAGCCATCGTGCAGCGCCCAATTCGCCCATTCCAGGTCTTCCAACCCCGAGAGGCTCTCATCGTAAGGATGGTGCTCCCAGGCATGCCGCCGGATGGCTGCGTTGGCGTTATTGCAAAAGGGGTGGCTCTGGTGGAGTTGGGAGAGCTCCGGGTACCAGGTGGCAAAGATTTGCTGTTCTGAAAAATATGACGCCTGGCCGCCGCGCTGTTTGCCGTAGGTCAGGACTACCTGCTCGTCCGTAAATGGAGCCAACAGGTGCTCCAGCCAATCCGGGTAAACCGGATAAACATGGGCACTGGCGATGACGACCAACGGGCTACGGGCGTGCTGGATGCCCAGATTCAGCGAGCGTCCGAAGGTGAATTCCTCCGGTTGGATATGGAGGACACGGATGGGGAAGGGAGCGCTGAATTGGCTGGCACGTTCCACGGTGCCATCGCTGGAGCCTGAATCGACCAGGATCACTTCGATATCTCGGACCGGCACGCCACTGAAGATCTGATGTTTGATGCCGGTCAACAGGCGTTCAATATGCTGAGCTTCGTTATAGGCGCGGATGATAATCGACGCTCGTGGGTGCGTGAGGTCACCAGTCATTGCTCTGCTCATACCCCAGACGGATCAGCAGATCCCCGGAGATATCCTTAAACAATTGTTTATGCGCCTGGGTAAATTGTGCTTTCCAACCGCCGATTTTTCCGCTGCGGAAAGTCGGCGAGCGCTGCGGATCGATGCTGCTTTCCAGCCGGTGCAGGGCAGTTTGACGTTCGACACGGAGAGGAAATCCACGCTTGAGTGCAAAATCGATCACCTGCACCAGGGCAGCCTGGCGGTCAAGAATAAAATCCTCATAGCGCAGAGTTAAAACATTGCGCTGGTCAAGCAAGGCCGGAAATGGCTGGAAGCGCTGGTGGATGTCGGGGAAGTCGATCCCCAGCTGTGGGCGGC
>JAJZSS010000085.1 GCA_021849525.1 Chloroflexota bacterium | reverse complement strand
TGGGAGATAGCCAGAGTAAAGATCAATGAGAATGCATGAGTTGTCATCCCATCAAAGAGCAGTACACAGGCAATCGATGCGGTAATGCAAAAATACGCAAAAACTCGCCCAACAGGCGATTGGCTGCGGACCAGATAAACCCACAGCCCGACTCCAAAGTACACGAGCCCAACTACATAGGGTAGCCAGAACAGACGGAGGAAATCCAGGTCTGGAAATTCCATCATTTGAACCCCGCGATGGTCCAAAAATGTACCGTCCGGTAAGACTGTCCGGATACGGACATGGTGACCTGGTGGGTATTCCCATTTGGCGCTTTCGAGATCGCTTTGCGACCGGATGGTAAACCCGGCGAAATTGACGATCCGTTCAGGATAATTAATACCCGCTGCCCGCCCTGTCCAATCCGTCCCGTTGATGTCTGCCACAACCATGGTTTGTTCTGTAACAAAACCCGGGAAAGGAACCTGTTTCCAGGATAAGGCCAGGATTGGGGCCATAATTAAAGTTAAACCAGCCACGATGAATACCGCCAACACGTACCAGCGAGTGATCGAATGGTCGCGCTCAAAGGCGTATCGTGGCGTTAATGAAGAATTTTGATCGGGCGTGGTTGCAGAGTTCATCATCTAAAGTCCATCTCAGGCTGGATTGGATCGCTCCCATTCAGCATGGGGCCTCCCAAGGCCGCGCCACTGCGCTGCCAGCGGCATCACGCCCAGGTCGCGGACAATCTGCCGCGCCGCCAATCCAATCGAGGCGGTAAAAGTAGGATAAGCGATTTCTAACTCTGCCAGAGCTTCGACCCACATATCGGCTGCCATGCCGGCAGCAACCAGATGGATTGTTTCCAGCGCCTGTTCGCCGACGATATGGGCTCCTACGATCCGGTGCGTATCAACGTTGACGATGAGCTTGCACATCCCTTCCTCCCGCCCATCGATGACCGCCCGATCAAGATTGTGATAGGGGATCGTTGCCGTAGCAACCTCCATACCCCTCGCCAATGCCTGCCGTTCCGTAAGGCCGACGCTGCCATATTCAGGGTCGGTAAAGCCGCCATGCGGTACAATCTGGTGCCGGTAGGGTTGGTTGGCTCCTAACACGGCATTCTCGGCTGCCACCCGTCCATCATAACTGCCGCTTTGAACCAACATCATCCGCCCGGTAATATCCCCCGCCGCGAAAATATGCTCGGCGGACGATTGTAGATGATCGTTGACGACAATATAACCTCGCTCAGTCTTAACCCCGGCTGCTTCGAGATTCAAATTTTCGATGTTCCCTACCCAGCCCACTGCCAGCACAACAGCCTCTACTTCTATAGATTGAGGCTGACCCTGAAATTGGAACCACAGCCGGAGATCATCACCCGCCTGTTCGATACTGTCGACCCCACCGATCGGCGAAATAACGTGGATCCCTCGCTCGCGGAAAGCAGCAGTAATTGTCTGCGAGATCAGTTCTTCCTCCAGACCCAGAATCGATGGATGCATCTCAAGAATAGTGACTTCGGAGCCAAATGCTCTGAATATTGAGGCCAGCTGACAGCCAGTCGCAGCGCCCCCCACGATAGCCAGTGAGCGGGGTAATTTCCTCAAGCCCCAGATATCAGAATGAGTCAATGCCAGCTCACTGCCGGGGAAATTTATCCGGCGAGCGTGACCTCCAGCGCTGATGATAAATTGGCCGGCTTGCAGGGGTTGGTCTCCATTAAGCGAGATGGTATGGGGATCGGTGAACATTGCCGGGCCGGCATCGGTGTAAACCTGGACACCACTTTCGCGTAGATGGTGAATGATCTGTTTCTTCTCGTGGATTCGATACACCATCTGCTGGGTGCGAGCAATCAACCGCCCAAAATCGATTTGGGGAGTAAAACCATCCAGGCCATAGTCATGAAATTGTTCAGCATCCCGGGCTAACCGGGCTGCTTTTGCCAGCACTCGAGTAGGAACACACCCATCATTGGTGCAGGTTCCACCTAATCGATTGCGTTCAATCAAGGCGACTTCGGCGCCTAATTCACGGGCACGCAAGGCCGCGGTTACGCCTGCGGGACCACCACCGATCACGACGATATCAAGCATAGCGAATCTCCTGCTTACGTTTCATTGGCTTCTGGTTTGATTATCCCATTTCATCAATTTGGAAGGGTATTAGCAACCGATACAGGAAGAGACACAAAAACAGATACACAGGTTTTATCATGACAAAATTCATCCGAAATATGTTTTAATTATTGAGAAATTAGATAGTCATACTCTGCCAATCAATTTTATAATTAGGCAACTTTCCCAGGCAAGCAGATGAATACTTATGGCTGACCTGACCCGTTTCGAACGCACAAACCGCATCATCAGCAAGATCCGTATGTCCTGGTGGATAGCTCTTCTCACAACGATCCTCATGGTCATGATCTGGTTTATCGCAGTCCGGTGGTACCAGTCGACTTTGATAGCGGAACACCGCTCGCAAACCTCTACCGAGGTCAGCCTGCAGGGAAACGCCCTCTCCTTAGAAATTAACCGCAGAGTCTCTTTACTGAATGGCCTGCATGCACTTACCCAGACGGAGGAAGACAACCCGGGCTTTGAAGGGCGCTTTAATCGCTTCGCTGAGACAATATATTTCAGTACGCCGGGAATAAGGTCAATAGGGCTGGCGCCTGGCGGGATTTTACGCTATGTCTACCCGGAGAGCGGAAATGGGGCTGTCCTTGGCTATGAACCGCTCAATGACCGGCGAATAGAAATCCGCGAAGATATGGAACGGATGGTGGTTTCAAAAAAGCTGGTCATCAGTGGTCCTGCAGATTTACTCCAGGGAGGCTATGGATTAATTGCCCGGCAGCCAATTTATCAAAATGACCATTATTGGGGTTTTGCCGAAATTGGACTGGACCTGGACAGCTCGCTGGACTGGGGCGTGTTTGATACGCAGGATCACCCACTGGATTTTGCATTATTGGACTCACGGGGAAGGTTGATCTATGGGGATGATGGGATTTTCTCCCAAAACCCTGTCATCCATCCGGTCGATCTGGTAGACGGCGTCTGGCAGCTGGCGGCTGTCCCTCAGGGTGGATGGCAGGCTCCGATCGCCGGCTCTTTAAGGTTATTCCAGGGAATCGGGATCCTCCTGATCGGCCTGGTTACCCTTTCTGTTTACCTGATTTCTAACCAACAGATTCAGCTGACCCGGGCGGTCGCTGAACGGACCCAGGAAATAACTCAGGTAAATAACCAGCTAAGGGAGGGCATTCGCGAACGTCTGGAGGTCGACCGGGCTTTGCGAAGCAGTGAGGAACTGCTGGCAAATATTCTGCGGGTAGCGCCGGATGCCATCATCAGCTGCTCAAAAACGGGCAATATATTACTTTTCAACCACGCTGCAGAAGACATCCTGGGTTACGAAGGGGATGAAATATTAGGCAAGAATATTCGCGATATTTTTCCAATTGATGTCACAGGTTGGATCGAAGAGCGCGAACTTGAGGAAGGCCAGCTTGACCAGCTTCTATTGGCAAGCAGAGTATCGTTTTCAGGTCTTCACAAGGATGGCAATATTTTTCCGGCCGAGGCCAGTATCTCCAGCTTTCGGCAGGGCGCGGATACTAATTTTATTATTATTGTACGGGATGTGGCAGAGCGCTTGCGCGCAGAAGAGGCATTGAAAATTTCAGAGAACAGGTTTCGGGGCCTCTTCGAGCAGTCCCTGTTTGCGATCCAGCTGTTCAACCGGGATGGCACGATGACCGGGTACAATCAGGCGTTTTATGACCAGTTTGCAGGTATATTTCCAAACATTCAAAACTACAACATCCTTGATGATCCGATCAACGCCCGCCTGGGGCTGACTCCGGTCGTTGAAAGAGCTTTAGGGGGTGAGATCATTGAGATCCCTCCCATGCAGTTAACCGAAGATGTCTTTCCCAGGATAATTGGACAGCCTCCCCACTGGATTAAGATCATCATGAATCCCATCACCGATAAAAATGGCGAGGTGATCGAGTTAGCTGTGATCTTCGAAGATATCTCCGAGCGGATGCAGGCTGAGCTGCTGCTCAAAGAGCGCGAATTACAGTATCGCAGTATCTTTGAATCGGTCAGCGATGGCTTATTTATTAATACTCTGGATGGGTTGTTGGTTGATTTCAACCCCACAGCAGCCCATATGCACGGTTATACCATCGAAGAATTTCGTTCGCTGCAGCCTCCCCAATTTGTCCATCCAGATAGCTTCGGCATATTTGAAGAATATATGCAGCGAATAAAGTTGGGTACTTCCTTCCGCGGCCGGGCGATCGATGTCAAAAAGGATGGCAGCAGCTTCCATGTGGAAGTAACCGGCAGCCGGTTTATCTACCAGGGAAAACCTCATTCGCTGGCAGTTGTCCGCGATGTTACCGAACAGGTAGAATCGTACCGCTTGCTCGAAGAGCGGGTGCGCGAGCGCACACGGGAAATATACACATTACTGGAAGTCTCACGGAATGTCTCCTCCACCCTTGAATTGAGGCCTCTGCTGGCGCTCATTCTCGATCAGCTGAACGATGTCCTTGATTACCAGAACGCTGAGATATTCATCATCGAAGGACGCGAAGTGGTGCTGCTCGATCAGCGAGGCGAGGAGAATTCAGGGGCGATGGAACGCTATGATTTGATTCCAGATACGCCTATCTATGAGCTGCTCAAGCATGGCGAACCGTTGGTGGTTTCCGGCACGGATAGCGAGTGGATGCTGGACGGAATAGGGGCTGGTACGGCAGGCAATTCCACCCGAAATTTGGAACATAAAGTCCAATGGAAATCCATGCTCCTGGTTCCCCTGCTTGCCAAAACCGGCCCGATTGGATTTCTCAAACTCACGCATAATCATTCGGGTTATTATCGCCAGGGGCAGGCTGATCTGGCGCAAGCATTTGCCAGCCATGTGGCAGTCGCAATCGAAAATGCCCGTTTATACGAACAGGCTCAATCATTGGCTTCCATTCAAGAACGCCAGAAATTAGCTCGTGAGCTGCATGATTCCGTCTCCCAGGCTTTATACGGGATTGCGCTGGGGGCACGGACAGCCCGGACCTTACTTGACCGGCAAACAGCTTCACGGGATTTAATCGAATCCCTGGAAGAACCAATGGATTACGTTTTGGAGCTGGCAGATGCTGGATTGGCGGAGATGCGCGCCCTGATCTTTGAGCTGCGGCCTGAATCATTGGAGAGTGAAGGCCTGGTCATTGCGTTAATGAAACAGGCAGCGGCAATCAAGGCGCGCTATCAGCTGGAAGTATTCACAGAATTTTGTCCTGAGCCTGAAATACCCCTGGCAGCCAAAGAAACACTTTACCGCATATCTCAGGAAGCAACTCATAATACGGTTAAACATGCAGCTGCGAGCGAAATTCATTTACAGTTGGAAATCAGGGATGCCCGGTTAGTCCTTGAGATCCAGGACAATGGGATGGGTTTCGAACCCTCCGGCGAATTTCCGGGGCATTTGGGATTGCGCTCGATGCGCGAGCGGATGGAGCGGGTTGGAGGAAGTTTTTTGATCACCAGCTCTCCCCAGCACGGAACAACGATCACAGCTCAGCTTCCTTATCCGGTCGGCGATCGCTAACTTGACTGATGCGAACGCAAACCTGTTAAATACAGGGGGCTGTCCCAGTTCACTGAGACAGCCCTGAAAGGTTAATTCAAGCTTGAAGATTTATTGGGGAAACCAGAACACAATGCTGCCATCGAAATTCGTGCGAGCTTCATAGAAGGTAGTATTCACACTCATCACGATCCTGAAACCATCGACACTGGCTGGCGGGCAGTTCTGGTCGGTTGTCGCGATCTCAAAGCAGCTATCCGTCCAATGCCTGGCTTCGATGCTGCGTACAATTACCTGGCTGGGCTCAATGCCCAGAGCCGCTGCCAGCGTTCTACGGGCTGCATCAGCCGCCGGTGAGTCGGTCACGCTGGGCAGGGTAGGCGTCGGTGTAAAGGTCGGAGCCGGTCGGGTCGGGGTAGGCGTCAGGGTGGGCGGCAAGCTGGTTGGAGTTGGCTTGTTGGCTCGGATCGAAGGAACCAGCCAGAAAGCATTCGCTTTCCCGGGGCGGCTGTTCGCTCGTAAACCCAGGACAAACCGCACGTTCTGACCATTCAAAGACGAAAGGTCCACATCGATCCGGGTTATCCGTCCATCATAGGATTCATTCCAGGCGCCCAGACTGAGTACTCTGCCATCACCGAGGATTCCATCAAGATAGAAGGTGACATCACATCCCTGGTTGTTTTCCAGACAGCCAACATCTGCCAGGAAGTGATCGCCTGTGTTTACTTTATAGACCGGATAAGTCCCGGTGATGTACCCATTACTGACCTGCTCTGGATTGGTTATCAGGGTGAATTCGTTTTCCTGCCGCCCGTTTTCCAGGACAGGGCGATTAGTCAGGTTGATGCTGCCATCCTCCTGGCTGGAGGTGGTTGGGCGAGACCGACCGACAGGGTCGTCACCCCCAGCGAGCCCGAGACGGACGCGAGCCGGAGGCGGACGGGAGCCCGAGGTGCGTCGCGAGCCCGAGGTGCGAGGCGACACCGTCATACCTGCAACAGGTGTAGCATCGAAGGCGAGCGCATCCGCCCAGTCGGGTTCCGTCAGCCGCGAACGAGCGGCCGCGGCGTTGAGGCCAAGGCATTAGAGCTTATAAACAGCTACAAAGCAGGAAAGCTCGAATCCCTCCCAGGGT
>JAJZSS010000084.1 GCA_021849525.1 Chloroflexota bacterium | reverse complement strand
CCTCCAATGGCACAAATGAAAACCAGCATAAGTACTTTAAATCTAATACCGTGTAAAAATAGTTTACCCACAACTCTCCGTCTGTAAATATTCCTTGCACCTGCATCGATATCGGTATGGTCACATTCGAAGAGCAATGGTATAAAATATCATGAAATTCTTGTGAAATTGATAGCTCTCCAGGGCCAGTACCCTCCCACATCAATCCTCCCGCTTTTTGGACCGGTTTCAATTCCACCAAAAAGGTCGCAAAAAGTTGCCCGGTGTATGTGTAATAGGGTGCGGAAAGATCGACGCCGTTTCCTGTGATTTTCCCAGTCAGCAGAAATTCCGGCAAATAGGTGTTGAAAAACGCTTCGGCTTCCGCGATCCCGCGCTTCGAAACGGTACGCAGTCCTACGGTGCCCGCGCTATCCTTGTCTGGAGGTGCGGTATAGGTGAACGTGGCTGGCGATGGGATGCGCTGGTTGGACGGTGCTACCGATGTCTCGCCTGACGCCATCCAGGCCTCAATCGGTGCGACGACCGGGTCTCCTCCTCGCCGGTGCCGGACCTCGGCAGTAAGGGGTTGCTCCGCCCGGGGCAGCAAGCCCTCTTTCTTACCGCCTGCCGGGTCAACAACGATCACCTCGACGCAATAACCGTTGCGCCAAAAATTTTCTGCCTCTTCGATTGCTTCCAGGGATAGCCAGTGAACGTACAGGAATGCCAGTTCTTGCAGCGCACTCATCTGGGTGGATGACATATCGCTTGACTTGCGGACTTCCCCACCTGTAGCGTTGGAAACCTCCATATTCCCCGAGCTGCCCTTGTCAAACCTGACATCTAATGTGGCTTCTCCGTAGACTCCACCGTGATCTCCCCCTGGTTCGACCCTGGTGACCTGGGTCGAAGCATTGATCTGCTCACTTAAAGACACAAGCACAGCTTCGTCGTCCACCGACCCGGTTATGACACCCTCAAACTTTGTACCGCCAGAGAAGCTTCCCTCAATTCCCGAAGATGTTTGAATAGACAGATTACCATTCACAGTACCGGCAGCATCCGGACATACCTGTATCCTGATCCTCCCTTCGATAACCTCGGTCAGGACCACGCCCGGCAAGTTGGAAGGCGAAAGGGTGGAACTGAGCTTTGCATCCACGACCAGATAGTCGCCTTCCATACGCTTGAATACCTTGGTGGTAACCTTGACCCCTTCATGCTCCTTATCAACCGCCGTTTCAGAGGCAGGGTATTCATCTGGAAATTTATTCTCCCAGTCCAGCACCTTTTGAGAGAAACCGGCTGGGGATAGGGCGACGATGAATACCGGCATGAGAGTAGGACTGGTCTGTGCGGTGGCAGACACCACCTTGTAAAGAGATTTCCCGCTTGCCGGCATGAAGCTCTGGCTGGAGAATGCCAGCGCACCTGCCTGAGCTTGTTCCATCCATTGCTGCAGGGCGGCTGCACGGGCGCGGTCCATGCGGGCAAAGACTTCATCGGCCTGGTCCCCCAGGGCATCGGCGACACCGGCAACCTGGCGCGCCTGGCTGACCAGATCCTGATCAAGCTGCTGGAGGAAGGCGGCACCTTCCTCTGAATCTTTCTGCTCTGGAATCCTTGCCATGGTGAGATCAGGGTCGAATATTTCCACCGCAGAGGTGCCGCTACTCTGTTTACCTCGGGCATCAGGATTGGAATTGGAGTCCATCGCGGTTGGGCCAGCCGCTGGTGAGCGGGCGCAGCCTGTCAGGCTTGTGATCACCAGCACTAAGCTTAAAATTCGAACGAATTCAACCGAAGGGTTTTTTATGGAAGGGATCATGGCATACTCTTTAAATAAAGGATAACTAGATTGGTCTAAATCATATACAGTGATATCTTTGCCTGAGGTATGTATTAAGCCTGTTCATCCTGGAAATCCTGATGTATTGCGGACGCATACAACGAATTGGTTAAGGCTGGTTGAAGAGCGTGAAGCGGGCGTTGATCTGGTCCATCTTAAAACCGGGGCAGCCGGGGGTGCCTGGCGGGTAATCGATTGGATCAAGTCCCTGCCAGTGCTCGGCATCGTAGGCGAAGCGCGGGTTTCCGGCCGAATCGAGGGCAAAGGAAGGCCGCTTGCCGGTAAACCACCCGGCAACCTGGCAGGGCGGGATCGGCGGGACAGGCTCGGTCTGGTCGAGTACGGCGCTTGAATCGGCGAGCATGTTTTGCCAGACCGGGCTGGTTGTCTCACAACCTGATTTGCACCAGCTATACTCCAACCCGTAGCTCACATCCTCGTAGACCAGGCGTGGCCGGTTCTGCGGGTCAATCGCCAGGCGGGCGTAAGTGCCTACTCCAACTGGCAACCCAAGCGAATAGCCGCTCCAATCTGATGTATTCCAATCACCGCAGTTGGTGCTGCAGAATAAATAGTAGAGCATATTTGCTTCCAGACCTCTGCCCGCCTCCAGAGCACCGGTGTAAAGCGCCATGCGCGGGTGATTGTTAGAATCAAAAGCAAGATCCAGGTAACCGTTGGGAGAGTCGCATAAGAAGCAAGTTTTAATGGGGAAGGACGCCCCTTGGATAACCTTCTGGCAATTGGCGTCACATTCCAGATACACCAGGTAATCCAATGCAGGCTCGCTTGTGTAGTCCATAAAAGAACCAGCAATTCGGGGCAATCCTGCCTGGTCAAAAACCAGGACTGGAAACCGCAACTCTGCCGGGGAGATACGGGTAAACCGCCAATTCGCCGCATTTGTGCAGCTGCTTCCACAGTAAGCAAAATAGGTACCGCTCGCGCTCCCGATGCCGCTGATGTAATAGATCAAGCCTGGACGTCCTTGCGGGTCGATGGCGAAGAAGCGGCTGTTATGCGGCAAGACATTATCCAGGGCATCGACACGCGCCATTTGCCAGTTTGCCGCACTCGTGCAGCCCGTATTGCACGCTGCGTAGACGTAGGCGATAAGTTTTTGTTGAAGGGGATCGGAACCGACCCATATGATGCGTGGGTGTCCTTGTGCATCCAAAGCCAGGTTGACGTGATCGATCTTTCCGTTGAAAATGACCGGGGCGCTGAAGCTTGCCTGGCTGGTACAGTTACTTGGGCAGTAGGTGTAGTAAGCGGGTCGATTGCCATTGGCATCCGACGTGTAGGCTGTATAGGCAACGTGGACTCCTCCATTCGCATCGACCGCCAGGCTGGGTCCATCTGTCGCGTGCGCTTCCCCTTGAATTACCCAGGGCAGGAAAAAGCCAATTGGATTCCCTTGGGCAGGGGGTGTAGCTGTCGGACTGGGAGGCGTGGCGGTTGGAACCGGGTTTGATCCCCCGCCACTCGAGTAAATGGCGGGCAAATAGATCGTGTATACCACATTAGGCGTGTTTGCCGTCTGGAGCAACGGGGCAATTGCTTTCACCGGATACCCAAATGAGAACGAGGCTATAAGCAGGGTAATCAAGCTAACCAGAATGCCGAAAGGTATGACTGTTTTTTGGCAGGAAAGATTTCTTGGTTTCATGGGTTGAGCTCCTCTTCACGATTTACTGGATGTCTGCTTTTTGTTATCTTTACCAGATACGCGTTCAAATCTTTCAGGCTCGCAAATCCTTTTTGCTCACCGGTATGGGGGTCTTCAAGCGAGGCGTGCCATTCGCTGGTCCCCTCCTTTTTCCCTTTCCAGAGGCGCAACATCAAAGCGAAATAACTTGGGTCATCTCCCATTGAAATATCCTCCATCCGGTTGGAAATTGGTTATAATTACCTAATCTCATTTAAAGTTAAATACCCAACGTAAGGAAATCGTAAGGAAATGCCAGCCCGATAGAAGGTGATCATTATGGCGCATTTGGTCCTTTCTTTCCTGGGAGCTTTTCAAGCGACCAGAGATGAAAACGCAGTGGTCGGCTTCGAGTCCAACAAGGTGCGAGCGTTGTTGGTCTATCTTGCGGTAAACTCTGACCAATCGCACAGCCGGGAAAAGTTGGCGGGGTTTTTGTGGCCTGGCCGGCCAGAGCAAGTGGCGCGCAGCAACCTGCGCCAGGCGCTGGCGAACCTGCGGCAGACCCTTGGTGATGAAACAGCAACAGCGCCTTATTTGTCGATCAACCGCGAGTCGGTGCAGTTCAATAGAAAAGCGAATGTCTACCTGGATGTTCAAGCCTTTACCTCCCTCATGACTGCCACCGAGCGGCACCTTCACCGCCGGGAAGAAGCCTGCTATCGTTGTGCTGAAGGGATGCGGGAGGCAGTCTCAGTTTATCGCGGTAATTTTCTGGAACACTTCTCTGTCAACGACAGCTCGATCTTTGAGGAGTGGGTCCTGATCACTCGCGAGCGGCTGCACCAACTGGCAATGAAAGCCTTTTTGCTGTTGAGTGTCTATCATGAACTGCGTGGCGAGTATGAGAACAGCCTGGACTATGCCCGAAGGCTGGTAGAGTTTGATCCATGGCGGGAGGAAGCCCACCAGCAGATCATTCGCGCTCTCATCTTCTGCGGACAGCGCAGCGCGGCCCTGGCCCACTATAAACTTTGCCAACAGGTGCTCGAGGAGGAACTGGGGGTCGAGCCTTCCGAAGATACCCAGGTCCTTTACAAACAGATCAAAGCCGGCATTACTCCGCAATCATATGCCTGCCAACCTTCTCGTCTTCCCCTCCAACTGACCCCATTCCTCGGGCGAGAAGAGGAAGTTGCAGCGGTTACCGGATTGATCGAAGGACCTGCTTGCCGCTTGGTGACGCTGACAGGTCCTGGTGGGATCGGCAAGACGCGCCTGGCGCTCAAGGTGGCGGAAGGGCAGGTTGGATCGTTTCGAGATGGTTGTTTTTTTGTCCCGCTGGCATCGCTCCATTCAGGGGAAAGCCTGGCGACCGCCATCGCCGAAGCAATCGGTCTCCTGATTAAAAGGAAACAGGAACTGCGCGAGCAGCTCCTCCAACACTTGCGGGACAAGGAAACGCTGCTGGTGCTGGATAACTTCGAGCATTTGTTGACCGAGGACGATGAATCCACACGGCTGATCAAAGAACTGCTGGAAACCGCCCCGCAGATCAGCCTGATTGTCACTTCCCGGGAGAGGTTGAGCTTGCGCGTGGAAAATGTCTTCGCGATCGATGGGCTAGCCTATCCGAGGCAGGAAGACCAGCAAGACATCGAAGGTTACAGCGCAGTGCAGCTGTTCCTGCAGCAGAGGCGCCAGGTGGTCCGTGAATTTTCACTCTATGGAGGTGAAGCCAGCGCAGTTGGGCAAATATGCCGCATGGTGGAGGGAAACCCGCTGGCGATCGAGATGGCTGCCGGCGTCGGACGCGACCTTTCCTGCCGGATGATTGCAGAAAGGCTGAAACACGGGCTCCAGGCCCTGGTCACGACGATGCACGACGTTCCAGAACGGCACCGTAGCATCCGTGCGGTCTTCGAGCATTCATGGGGTCTGCTATCGAAGCGAGAGCAGCAATGCCTGCAGCGCCTGTCCGTTTTCGAAGGAAGCTTTCAGCGGGATGCAGCCGTGCAGGTTGCAGGAGCTGATGACGCGCTGCTCACCGCTCTGGTTGATAAATCGTTGCTGGCGGTCGATGCCAGGCGCAGCTACAGCATGCACGAGCTTTTCCGCCAGTTTGCCGGCGAACAGCTGCGCCTAACCGGGGAGGAGGAGGCAGCAAGAGACGATTACCTGTCATGGTTCCTGAAGCTCGCTGAAGAGGCGGAACCGGCGTTGTACTCTGCACCGCATAAAGCCACCCTGGAACAGCTGGAAAAGGACCATAAAAACCTGCGCACGGCGCTGCAGTGGGCGATCGACAGTGGAAAGGTTGAAGCTGCCGCCGGTTTGGCTGGCTTTTTGTCACGTTTTTGGGGTTTGCGAGGCTATCTGAGCGAAGGACGCATGTGGTTGGATAAGGTACTGGCGTTTTTCGACCGCGAACAAGTGCAGGCGACATCGAGCGCACGCGCGCGGGTGCTTCTTGGCGCAGGAGCGCTTGCCTGGCGCCAGGGGGACTCGGGAGAAGCCGTTGACGCTTTGGAAGCCAGCCTGGCGATCTCGGAAGCGTTGAGAGATGATGTCGCGGCCCGGCGCACGCTGCGCGTCCTGGCGACGGCGGAATCATCGCGGGGTAACGATGAACAGGCAATTGCCTTATTGCAAGAATGCCTGGAAAGCGATCGCCGCCTGGGGGATCGAGAGGGTATGGCGTATGATTATGGTAGTCTGGCGGATTCGGCTTACTTCCAGGGCAATTGTTTGCAAGCGAAAGAGTTTTATGAAGCGAGTCTTAAAATTCACCGGGAACGGAAAGATGATTACAGCGTCGGAGTATGCCTCAATAACCTGGGGGAGGTAGCCCGCGTTTTGGGCGATTATCAGGGGTCTGCAAACTATACCAAAGAGGCCATTTCCATTTTCCGCCAGCTAGAAATCAAACAAAGCCTGGCGAGTGCAATCATGAATCTGGGGGAATTAGAGGCGCTGCTTGGAGATGAAACTCAGGCGCTCGCGCACTATTGCGAAGCACTGGAGATGCAACAGGCGTTGAATGCGTGGGGGGATATTGCCTATGTCCTGCCGAACTTCGCAGCTCTGGCGCTGAAAGCGCACGAGTCGAACCGGGCCACCTGCCTTTACGCAGCAGCCGACGCGCAGCGAGAGGCAGCGCAAATCCCGGTCACACCGGCACAGCTGGTGGAGTACCAGGAAAACGTGGAAATTCTACGCCAGCGATTGGGGGAAAAAGACTTCTCCGAAGCCTGGGAGGCAGGAAAATCCATGGCGATCGAAGAGGTGATCAACTTTGCCTTGCGGCGGAACGGCCCTTAGCCTGCGAATT
>JAJZSS010000083.1 GCA_021849525.1 Chloroflexota bacterium | reverse complement strand
GCAGCGTGCGCTGGTTTGTCTCGATCCAATCCGTCTCCACCTGCCGGGCGTAGCCTAGCGCCCCGGCGCCTACCAGCCCACCCGTCAGCGCCAGCGCGCTCAGCTTTAAAAACTCCCGCCTGCTCATGGGTTGGTTGATCTCGCTATTCATCGATCGGGTACATCGGGCGGATGAAATAAATCACCCGCACCTGGTCCGGGCTGCCCTGGTAAGCATGCCCGGTATAGCGCACAGATAGCTCGTCGATATGCTGGCGCGCCCCATTCTCGGTGCTTAATTCCACCAGACCCCGCACCTGCATGTATTCGTAAGGGTTGTCTGGATCCTGGATCGAAAGCGCCACCCGCCCATCGCGCTGCATATTGATATCTTTTTGCCGCCCGCGGGCGGTGTTCACCAGGATGTAAACGCCATCGCTATCGACCCACACCGGCGTCACCTGCGGGCTGCCATCCGGCATCAGCGTCGCCAGGTGCGCAAAGGCGCGGCCTTTCAGCCAGGCCATGTATTTTTCGGGGATGGTATTGGTTGTCATATGCGTCATCCGTCCTCTCGTTTCCCCATTGTACCCGCAATATTGGATGAATTTTGGGGTCTTTCAGGGAGCTCTCATCTTACTTAAACAGGCTCGCCAGAAAGCTGAACACCCCGTTCTCGTTCATAATCAGGATTCCCAGGCCGATGAACACCACCGGCACAATGATGCGCTCGTACTTTTCGATGGTCCCGCCGATAAATTTGAGACTGGCAAAGCGATAGCTGACGTAGAGCAGCCCGGCGATCAGCAGGGCATACACCAGCAGGGTCAGCCCAATCTCGCCCCAATTTAACGAGGAGAACAGCGGGATATACACACCGATATTGTCGCCGCCGCTGGCGATGGTGAGCAAGGTCATGCTCAGCGCCAGGCTGCCATACTTATGCGAGCGCTCCATCACCTTTTCTTTCTGTTCTTCTTCCTCGTCCTCGCATTCATCCTCTTCTTCTCTGGTAAAGAGCACTTTTAAACCCAGCCCCAGCGGGATCAGGCCGAGCAGGCCGATCATCCATTCTTCAGGAATAAAGGTCAGCAGGCCGAAGGCTGCCAGCAGGCTGAAGCCGATCAGCGCCGCCGTGCCCAGGTACTGCCCCAGGGCAACCCCGCGCACTGCCCCTTTGCCGCGCTCCTGGGAGAAGAAAATGAGCAAAATAACCAGGTAATCGATGCTGGTGGCGACGAAGGTGGCGATGGCGGTGAACAGGGTCGTAAGCATGGTGAGAATCCTCTTGGTTATAGTATTTATCTTAAGGGGTGGTAGATTATAAACCAGCTACACGGGTCAGAACAGTTTGATTTACGAATCGCTGCAAATTAAGCCAGCAAAACAGAAATTATGTTATCCAAAGTTGTAGGTATAATTTTAGGTAGATTTTACATTAATATTTTACCCGTTTCACCTACCGATGGATGTGATCCCCCATAGCCCTGCGGGTGAGGCAAAGCCTATGCTAAACGAGCCCAAGCTGACATTTCCAGTCGATGCCGGATCGATTGGTAAAAGAACTTATTCTCAGCCGAGATTATTCATCCTTCTGATTCTGGGAATTTTCTTCGCTGAAATCATTGCCATGATCGTGATCTATTATTTACAACCTGAGCCATACTGGGTTGAAACCGTGTTAGATGCTCTGATCATGACTGGCTTGATCTTCCCGCTGCTGTACTTTTTTCAATTTCTTCCTTTAATTACCCATGTCAAAGAACGCGCCCGCTCCGAAGCCTTGCTGAGCAGGGTGCTGGAGAACCTGCCGGTCGGGGTCTGGATCACTGATCCGCAGGGGAATATCCTGCACGGCAACCTGGCCAGCCAGAAAATCTGGTCGGGCGCCCGCTACGTGGGCATGGATCAATACGGCGCGTATAAAGCCTGGCGGCTGGAAGATGGAAAACTGGTCGAACCCGGCGACTGGGCGGCGGCGCGGGCGATCCAGTATGGAGAGGTTTTCCTGGACGAAGAGCTTGAGATTGAATGCTTCGACGGGACCCATAAGATCATCTTGAACTCCGCCGCGCCATTCTATGAAGGTCAAACTCTGCAAGGGGTGATCATTATCAACCAGGATATTTCCAGCCGCAAGCTCGCTGAACAGGCACTGATTAAAAGCGAGGCCCGGCTCAAAACTGCCTTCGATGTTCTTCCGGTAGGAGCCATGCTGACCGATGAATCCGGGAATATACTGTATGTCAATCCCGCCGGTCAGCAAATCTGGGCGGGTGCTAAATACGTCGGGATCGAGCAGTTTGGTGAGTATAAAGCCTGGTGGGTGAGCACAGGGTTGCCAGTCGAGCCGGACGATTGGGCGATAGCCCGGGCTGTCCGGAATGGTGAAACCTCGCTGAATGAGGAGCTCGAGATTGAATGTTTTGACGGCTCCCATAAGCTGATTCTCAATACGGCCATCCCGGTGCGCGACGAACAGGGCCAGGTCCATGGCGTCTTTGTAGTAAATGAAGATATCACCCAGCGAAAGCAGGCTGAACAGGCTCTGCTCCGGGGAAATGAGCTGATCGGAAAAGCCTTCAACAGCATCGATATTCTGATTGCCTATATGGACCGCAATTTCAATTTCATCAAAGTCAACGAAGCCTATGCCGCCTCAGACGGGCGCCCGGCGGCGTTTTATGAGGGTAAAAATCACTTCGAATTATTCCCGAATTTGGAAAACCAGGCCATTTTTCAACAGGTGGTCGATACCGGAGAGATCTACTCGGTAAAAGAAAAGCCCTTCGAATATGCCAATAATCCCGAGCGGGGTGTTAGTTACTGGAACTGGCGCCTGCAGCCGGTGTTCGAGGTGGATGGCTCTGTGCAGGGGCTGGTGCTCAGCCTGGTGGATGTCACCGAGCGCAAGCGGGCTGAGTTAAAGTTACAACAGCAGAACCAGGATCTGGTCGGCTTGAGCGTCGCCGAAACCAGGCAGCGCACCCTGGCAGAAGGCCTGGTTGAATCCATGCTGGTATTAAATGCCAGCCTCGAGCTGGATGAGGTGCTCAATACCATCCTGGTTCAGATCAGCCGCGTCATCGATTACCAGCAGGCGAATATTCTGCTGGTCGATCATGATACCCTGAAGATCGTCCACCATCACGATCATGCTGGCCTGCTGGATGCTTCCGCCAGAGATGTCGGGGTGTACCGCCTGGCAGATTATCCTTGCCTGGCAGGGATGGCTCATACGCAGCAGCCGGTCCTGATCGAAGATACCCTCCTGGCCCCGGACGTATGTGCCATTCCAGGCCTGGATAGGCCGTGTTCCTTCCTGGCTGCTCCGCTGTTGGTCTCCGGTCGGCTGACCGGGGTGATTAACCTGACCAGCGACCAGTCAGGAGCCTTTACCCCCGAGACTGCCCGGCGCCTGATGGCGTTTTCAGCGCCTGCCGCCCTGGCTGTGGAAAATGCGCGCCTTTACGCGGCTGAATTGCAGGCCCGCCAGCTGGCCGAAACCTTAAACGAGGTGAGCCGGGCGCTCTCGCAGACTCTTAACTTTGAAAAAGTAATGAATACTCTTTTAGATTATGTCTGCCGCCTGGTGCCGGTGGACCGGGCGTATATCGTGATCTGTGAAAATGAATCCACCCTCACGATCCAGGCATTGCGCGGCTATGAGCAGGAAAATAATCCGAAATATCAGCTCAAAGCCTCGCTCGACGTCCAAGACCAGCCTTACCTGCAAGAAGTCATCGACACTCAGAAAAGTATCCTCATCGCCGATACCCGGGATTATCCAGACTGGACAACCCTGATCAGCGACCAGCCCATGCGCAACTGGCTGGGTATTCCCATCATCGTCAATGAAAGGGCGATGGGTGTGCTGGTTCTGGCAAAAGCCGACCCAGACTGCATCCAGCGCGAGCACATCTGGCTGGCAGAAGTGGTCATCGCCCAGGCAGCAGTTGCCATCCAGAATGCCTGGTTGTTCGAGCAGGTTCGCTTCGGGCACGAACGCCTGCAGTCTCTCTCCCGCCGGCTGGTCGAAGTCCAGGAAAGCGAGCGGCGTTATATCGCCCGCGAGCTGCACGATGAAGCCGGTCAGTCGCTCACCGCCCTTAAATTTGGGCTGCGCTTGCTGGAGCAGGATGCGGATAAACCCGCCAGCTTCTTGCTGCGCATTTCCGAGCTGAAGCAGCTGACGGACAGCGTATCCGAAGAGCTGCATCGCCTGGCGATGGACTTACGGCCGGCCAGCCTGGATTACCTGGGCCTGGTGGTGGCCCTGGAACAGCTCGTCAAAGGTTTTGCCGACCACTACCCGATGAACATGCGCTTTAGAGAAAGCGGTTTTAACGAAACCGTGCGCCTGGCGGATTATGTCGAGACCAATATCTATCGCATTGTCCAGGAGGCGCTGACCAACGCGGTCCGCCACGGCCAGGCCAGCAATGTCGATGTGATTGTCGAAAATCGAGCGGGTAAAGTTGTGGTGATGATTGAAGATGATGGGGTGGGCTTTGAGACTTCCGAGATCCGTAAGAGTGGGCATCTGGGTTTGCTGGGCATCCAGGAGCGCACTCAGATGATCGCCGGCAGCTTGCAGATCGAGAGCGTACCCGGGGGCGGTACGACAATTGTGGTGGAGGTACCCAATGTCCATTCGGATATTGATCGCGGATGATCACAGCCTGATTCGGGCGGGACTGCACGCCCTCCTTCAGGCAACCGGTGATATCACTGTCGTCGGCGAGGCAAAAGACGGCCTGAGCGTGTTGGCTCAGGTGGCGGCGCTGGAGCCGGATATCGTTTTGATGGATATCAGCCTGCCGGGGTTGAGTGGGATCGAGGCCACCCGCCAGCTGCGCCTGATCTCCCCCCGGACGCGGGTCCTGGCGCTCACGGTCCATGAAGACGAAGCCATGCTGCGCGAGATGCTGCGCGCCGGCGCCTATGGCTACATCCTCAAACGGGCGGATGATTCGGAGCTGGTCAAGGCCATCCGCTTTGTCTCGCAGGGCGATATGTACATATATCCTTCGCTGACCAGCGCCCTGGTGAAAGATTTTTCACCGCATGGCAAACAGGAGCGGGATACCGAGCCAACCCTGACGCTGCGCGAGATCGATGTCTTACTTCTCCTGGCGCGGGGCTATACCAATCGCCAGATCGCCGAAGAGCTGCATCTCAGTCCGCGCACCGTGGAAGGTCACCGCTCCAACCTGGTGAGCAAGCTGGGCATCAAGAGCCGGGTCGAGCTGATGAATTACGTGGAAGAACATGATCTGGCAAAGAAAAAAACAAAATAGAACAAAAGCCTTTAATTCCTGACAGGTCATTACTGAAAACGGTCTGCCTGTAGATAGGCGGGCTGAAAACCAGAACCGGCCGCGTATTTTCTACGCGGCCGGTTCTTTGCGGTTAAACGATTCTTACGCAGCAGCCACCGGGATTTTCCATCCTTAAATCTCCGTATTCCCCACGCAAAACACCTTTGAAAAATCGGTAAGTTTGTGCGCTTGTTCGCTGTTTGTTAAATCGCTATATTGAGCTTGCATTACTTTAAGCTTATTTTGTACATGGGGTAGGGTTTTAAATGGCGTATCAAATGATCCCTTATCCATCAATTCCTGAAGATACCCGCCGGGCGGCAACCGCGATGTATGGGAAAAGCAATATCAATTTACGGATCGGCGACCATCTCAACGAATTACTGTATGAGCTGGTACCGCTGGAATTTGATCCTGGTGGGATGGGATTGCGGTCATTCGAAGTGTTTGTCCAATACAACCTGCTGACTATTTATCAATACAGTGAAGAGTTAACCAATGCCCAGATCCTGGATGCTGTCCGCAACCGGGTGGACCTGAAATACGCCATGCATTTACCTCTGAACATCCCCCGGTTCGATCCTCAAAGCCTGTGTGAATTTCGCCGCCATCTATTCAACGATTCGGCCAGCGCCCAGATCTTTTTGAACTTATTCGATCGCCTGACCATTTTTGGCCTGCTGGAGCCGGACGAAGCCCAACCGGTGGCTGCCCGGCAGGTACTGGTGAAAATATGCACCTTACACCGCTTCGAAGAAGTCGTCGAAGCCATGTACCAGGCGCTCGAAGCCCTGGCGGTCTCCGAACCAGAGTGGCTGCGCGGCAACATGCTGCCCTATTGGTACGATCGCTACAATCGCAGCGCCCGCTTATCCCCATACCGTTTCTCCGGACAAGGCTGGAATACCCGGGTCCTTCAGATCGGCAGCGATATCCAGTATCTGCTTGGCAAAGTAGACCTGGCAGATCAGCCTCAACTGACCAACCTGAAAGAAATCCGGAATTTGCACAGGATATGGGAGGACCAATTCGTCGTTTACCCCAACCCAACCCAGGCACCCGACAGGATTGAATGGATGCTGACCCGCTGCGCATCCTGCAGTAATGCGGAATAAAACAGTGGCCGGGATTACGAATTTTTAAACAGGCAGTCATACAAGGACAGTGGAATCACTGACTCGCAATCATAACAGGAGGTGACGTCAAATGAGGATCAGCCGGAAGATACACACAAGATTTGATTTATATCAGCGCAAGATTAATAAGTGTGGAGGCTTAAGATGAACGGTCGTAAGTTGCTATCAATTACTCTGGCCGGGATTGTGCTCCTATCCCTCTTGTTTGGGAGCATCGGCCGGCTTCAGAATGTCACCGCGGCTCCAACTTCGCCTGTTGATGAGGCGAATGTGCCGCATTATTTCGGCCCCTATCCGAACTGGGCCAACAGCCCGTTTACCATGCCCGCGGCAGAAGTAATTATCGCGGGCGATGGCGCGGGAGCAACCGCTCAAGCCACCG
>JAJZSS010000082.1 GCA_021849525.1 Chloroflexota bacterium | reverse complement strand
GTAACACCTGTCCTGGCATCTCTAAAATTATTGGCTCGTTACATTCTGCGCAAGATGCTGGACATGGATCCCTGGAGTGATATGGAGAGTTCTCTCCACCCTATAGCATCCCCCTGGTCCCCCATCATACGGCGGGTTAAAGCCTGGTGGAAAACGATCCGTAACAAATCGGCCACCTAGATAACAGAAAGAGGCTGTCCAATCATCAAACTGGACAGCCTCCTTTTTTTATGATCCGAAGTCTCTAATAAATCCGAGGATTGTATAGCTGCTCTTTGATATCGACAACCTGCCGGCGCAAGTGATCATCCCGCTCCACGAGATCGGCAATTTTCTCACACCCATAAAGAATCGTTGTGTGGTCACGCCCACCCAGCGCTTTCCCAATTTGAGGCAGCGAAATATTGGCTTCCTCACGCAACAAGTACATCGCCACCTGTCGCGGAAGAGCCACCTGTTGCGAGCGATCGCGGCTTAATAATCTTTCCACCGTTACGCCATAGGCATCGGCCACACGGCGGACCACATCATCCGGTTGAAGATTCGTCCGGCGAGGTAACAGGTCTCCCAGGGCAGAATCAACCAGCTGCTGGTTGATCGGCAAACCACTCAAATCTGCAAATGCCACCACCCGGGTGAGAGCGCCTTCCAACTCCCGGATATTTGATTGGACTCTCCGAGCAATTTGCTGCAAGAATTCATCCTGAATGCGAAATCCCGCCCGCTCAGCTTTTGAACGCAAGATCGCCATCCGGGTTTCAATATCTGGAGGCTGAATATCAGCAGTCAGACCCCATTCAAAGCGGGATAGCAAGCGCTCTTCCAGGGTCAGCATCGCTTTTGGCGGCCGGTCCGAGGAAATTACAATTTGCTTGTTTTGCCCATGCAGGGTATTAAAGGTATGGAAGAATTCTTCCTGAGTGGATTCTTTACCGGCGATGAACTGAATATCATCAATAAGCAAAACATCGATCTGGCGATATTTCTCGCGGAAAGCCTGGGTCGTATGGGTCCGGATGGCATTAATTAAATCGTTTGTAAATTCTTCGGACGAAACATACAACACCTGCATCCCACGCTGGGTGCACATGTTACCGATCCCATGTAGGAGATGAGTTTTACCCAGCCCAACACCACCATATAAGAACAGAGGATTATAGGTGTAGGTTGGTTTTTCAGCCACAGCCATCGACGCTGCATGAGCCAGACGATTACTGGGTCCGACAACAAAATTTTCGAAGGTGTAGCGGGGATTTAACGTTATATTACGAACCTCTACTTCGACATTCACATCGTATGCCGGGGCGCTCTCTTTTTTTGGTGTTGGAGCCTCAGGATCAACCGGTTTTTGCCAGATCGCAAAATGGACCTCAACGGTTCGATTCATAATACCAGTCAAAATTCGCGTCACTGTACTGGCAAGACGACTCTGCAGCCAGTCGCGTGCGTATGCATTTTGAACACCAACAGTAAAACTACCGTCCTCGTAGGAGAGAAATTCAGTAGAACGCACCCAGGTCTCAAAGGCAGCCTTGGGCATTTCCATCTGCAATTGTCCGACGGCAGCTTGCCAGGCCTGTTCAGCTTTCATAACGGCCTTCTCCTCACATAGATATGATTTTGGTACAATACATGCAGAGACAGAACACCTACTGCATTTCACAGTAGGACAAAGGAAGAACGATATTAGATTTTACCTATTCACCCATCGCGAATGGGATCAAAGGAACCCCCCTGGCAGTATTCAATTTTCAGCGTTGCGCTAGTATTCTAGCAGATAATACCCCATCTTCACAATACTAAAACCCTACGCTAGTCTAAAAAAAACCAAATCTTTAAGATTAGGGATTCTTAAATTTTGTAATGCTTTATTAACTTTGGGAAGCCGTTTAATCAACATTCCTCAGACCCCAGTGACAGGATATAACATCCCTCAACTCCCATATATGGGCAATGTTGTGTGCTATGGGCTGCAGTGCCGATATCTAGGGGTGCCTAACCTTAAAGATTTGACATCTACAAATCAACTCTTATCAGAGTGATGAGAGTCGCAAATTGGCGAGTCATAATAAAAGCCAGCAATAAGCCGTAATTTCACTTTTGAACCTCTTGATAACCGTTAGCCTCACCCTACCAGAAGTTCTCAGAACCAGAGTTTACAAAATTCCAACTCGTTGTTAACGTTTTTCTATTGTACAGGCGCTAAACTGTATCTGTATGTTTTCACTGATGACACCTTTGAGTAATCAAAAAGGAGAGATATAAAATGGCAAAGATTATTGGTATTGACCTTGGTACCACCAACAGTGTGGTTGCCGTTATGGAAGGCGGCGATCCAACCGTAATTCAAACCGCGGAGGGCTCGCGTTTGTTACCATCCGTTGTCGGATTTAATAAAAATGGCGAACGCCTGGTGGGACAGACCGCCAAGCGGCAGGCTGTGGTTAATGCGGAAAATACCGTGTTTTCAATCAAACGCTTTATGGGACGGCATTTTGACGAGGTTACGAATGAGCAAAAGATGGTGCCTTTCCAGATTGTACGCGGTCCCGCAGGTGACGCGCGTGTAAAAATTCCAGTTACCGGGCGTGAGTATAGTCCGCAAGAGATTTCCGCCATGATCCTGGCGAAATTAAAAACCGACGCCGAAGCTTATCTTGGCGAGCCGGTCACGAAGGCAGTTATCACTGTCCCAGCATATTTCAACGATAGCCAGCGCCAGGCGACCAAAGACGCCGGCCGGATTGCCGGTCTGGAAGTACTGCGGATCATCAATGAGCCTACCGCAGCGGCACTGGCCTACGGGCTGGACAGGCAGAAAAATGAAACCATCCTGGTCTTTGACCTGGGGGGTGGCACCTTCGATGTCAGTATCCTGGATGTCGGGGAGGGTGTAATCGAAGTCCGCGCCACCAACGGCGACACCCACCTGGGTGGCGATGACTGGGACGAGAAAATTGTCGATTGGGTTGCCAGCGAGTTCCAGAAAGAGCAGGGAATCGACCTGCGCCAGGATCGCCAGGCTCTCCAGCGCCTGCGTGAGGCAGCTGAAAAAGCAAAGATCGAGCTCTCGAGTGTGATGGAAACCGAAATCAACCTGCCTTATATCACGGCAGATGCATCGGGACCAAAACACCTGCAGGTCAAGCTCTCTCGGGCGAAATTTGACCAGCTGACAGAAGACCTGGTTAAGCGCTTGCGCGGACCGTTTGAAGCTGCTTTGCGGGACGCGAACCTGAGTGCAACCGATATTCACCAGATTGTACTGGTGGGCGGGGCTACCCGTATGCCGATGGTCCAGGATTTGGTACGCTCCATTACCAAGAAAGAGCCTCACAAGGGCGTGAACCCCGACGAAGTGGTAGCTATTGGTGCGGCTATCCAGGCTGGCGTCCTGGCCGGGGATGTCAAAGACGTCCTCCTACTGGATGTCACTCCCCTCTCCCTGGGTTTGGAAACCCTGGGCGGCGTGATGACCACCCTGATCGAGCGTAATACCACCATCCCGGTAAAGAAAACGGAAGTATTCTCCACCGCCGAAGACAGCCAGACTGCCGTGGATGTGCATGTGCTGCAAGGGGAACGACCGATGGCGGGCGATAATATGAGCCTTGGACGCTTCCGCCTGGAAGGTATTCCACCTGCGCCGCGCGGCGTTCCTCAGGTCGAAGTGACTTTCGATATCGACGCCAATGGCATCATCAATGTTGCGGCACGGGATAAGGCCAGCGGTAAAGAACAGAAAGTGACCATCACCGCTTCGACTAACCTGAACAAAGATGAGATCGATCGCATGGTCCGCCAGGCCCGTGAACACGAAACAGAAGACCGCCAGCGGCGCGAGCTGATCGAAGCACGCAATAATGCTGATAGCCTGGCATACCAGACGGAGAAAACTCTGAACGATCTGGGAGACAAAATCCCGGGCAATGAGCGTCAAAACATCGTGGATAAAATCAACCAGCTGCGCGAAGCTGCAAAGGGAGATGATATCCAGCGCATCCGTCGCCTCAGCGATGAGCTGCAGAACGCCTTCCATGCCATAAGCCAGCAGATGTACGCCCAACAGGCGGCGACTGCCGGCCCAGGCCCGACCCCGAGTGGCCATCCAGGCCCTGGTCCCCAGAATGATGACGGGGATGTCATCGAAGGTGAATATCGCGAAGCCTGATCAGCCCAATCATATGATCTGCAAGCTCGTCCCGAATTTTGTATTCGGGGCGAGCTTTTTATTTAGTCCGCAATCCCTGCGACATACGCCCATCCAGGCAGAGGTAAAATCATTGTATAATGGACCTGTTCTAAAACCGATCCGATTTCAGAGAAAACCAAACGAATTATGGAAAAAAGTAAATCACCTACTGTGGGTTTCTTCCTGCCAACCGCGATTATCTTGATTGTGATCGGTTGGGGAGGCTTATTGGCCACATTGATTTTGATGGAACCCAGCGGGGGAACCCGTTGGGTATTTTTCTTTACCACTGTCCTGGCGCTAACCGGCACTTTTTTGCCCCTGGTTGCTTTCTTGAACAGGCGTTTTCCAACCCAGCCTCCACCAACCTCCCTGGTTATCCTGCGCCAATCTTTGTGGAGCGGGATCTATGTATCTACTTTGGCCTGGCTGATGATCGGGGGTGTATTAAATCCTGCGATTGGGGCTTTGCTGGCAATTGGTATCGTGCTGATTGAATGGATGCTGCGCCTGCGCGAGCGGAGCCAGTGGCGCCCATAAATGAGTCGGACAGCAAATTGACAGGTTTATTCCCATTTAAAAATCTCACATGACAGATCTGCGATCTCTGCCTTCCGTTGACCATATCATCCAAACTGATTCCGGATTGGCCTGGGTTGCAAAGTACGGGCGCCCTTTGACGCTGGAGGCAATCCGACAGGCATTGGAAATGGCGCGGACCGAATTTCGCCAGGGAAAACAGCTCCCCGATCACACTCGTCTCCTGCAAAATATTGATCAAGTATTAAGCCTCTGGGTCACCCCCACCCTCCTTCCCGTGATCAATGCCACCGGGGTTATATTACACACCAACCTGGGCCGGGCGCCACTCAGTGCAGCTTCCATTCAGGCCTGTATGGATGTAGCAGGTGGTTATTCGAACCTCGAATTTGATCTGGAGGCAGGCAAGCGCGGTTCACGTCTGCTGCATGCTGAAACCCTGCTCAAGCACCTGACTGGTGTAGAGGCTGCCCTGGTAGTAAACAATAACGCGGCAGCTGTGCTATTGGCGTTATCGGCGCTGGCGCGACGGAGAGGAGTGGTCATCGCCCGTAGCCAGCTGGTTGAGATCGGCGGTGGATTCCGTGTGCCGGAAGTGATGAAGCAATCCGGGGCGCGCCTGATCGAAATCGGGGCAACGAACCGGGTTCATCTATCTGACTATGAAGCTGCGCTCGCAGAAAAGCCTGCCCTCATCCTCCACGCCCATCGCTCAAACTTCAAGATGATTGGCTTCACCAGCGAACCTGAATTGGGTGAGATTGCTGAATTGTGTAACGAGGCGAATATTCCCCTGGTTGATGATCTCGGATCCGGCAGCCTCCTGGATACCGCCCGCTACGGGCTGGCCCATGAGCCGACTGTCCAGGAATCGCTGGCAGCCGGAGCCGACCTGGTCTGTTTCTCGGGCGATAAACTCCTGGGCGGGCCGCAAGCAGGGATCATCATCGGCCGCGCGGAGCTGGTCAACCGGCTCAAAAAACACCCCCTGGCGCGGGCAATCCGAGCTGACAAGCTGTGCCTGGCAGCGTTAAATGAAACCCTGATGCATTATCTTAAGGACGAAGCCGAGCGGGAAATCCCCATCTGGCGGATGATCTCAGCCAGTCCGGAGGCTTTGAAAGCACGCGCAGAAACCTGGGCCAGCCATTTGGGACGAGGGGATGTGACTCCTGCTGAATCCACTGTGGGCGGGGGCAGCTTACCCGGAGAGACATTCCCCACGTTTGTGCTTCGCTTACGACTACCCAGCCCCAATCGTTTTATGGAGCGCTTACGCCAGGCCAACCCCCCGATTGTTGCCCGGCTGGATGAAGATACCATCGTGTTCGATCCGCGCACAGTGCTACCTGAACAAGAACCCTTCCTGTTGAAAACACTCACCACGCTCATCACCCATCACACCCGGAGGGCCAGCGCGTAAACTGGTCTTTGCGGGCTCATTAAGGATCAATTATGAAAAGCGACCTGAACCATCTGATGGAAATCAACAATCTGGACGCCCTGTGGATTACCGGAAGCGGACAGCATAATCCCGCCATGGTGTATTTGACCGGCGGCGGCCATTTTAACAATGCCGATCTCATTATCCAGCGCAACGCCGATCCCGTGCTTTTCTGCAACCCGATGGAACGCGAAGAGGCTGCCAGGAGCGGTTTCTCGATTCGCAATCTCGCCGACTATCGTCCAGCTGAGCTCTTGAAAGAAGCAAATGGAGATCCGTTGCAGGCCACCGTTGCCCGGTATAAACTGATGTTTGCTGATCTGGATTTAGAACAAGGTCGCGTCGGAGTCTATGGGCAAATGGATGCCGGTTACGCCTACGCCGTGATGTCTGGAATCCAGCAGGCGCTGCCAGGGTTGATCTTTACCTCCGACCTGCAAGGAAAAGTTTTATTAGCTGCCATGGCGACTAAAGATACCACGGAAGTGGATCGAATCCGCCAGATGGGGCAAATCACCACTCAGGTAGTCGGCGAAACCGCTGATTTTCTCAGCCGGCATGCCGTACGCGACGAGGTTCTAATCAAAAAAGATGGTGCACCCTTAACCATCGGCGAGGTCAAAAGGCAGATCAATTTATGGCTGGCAGAACGCGGCGCTGAAAACCCCGAAGGAGAT
>JAJZSS010000081.1 GCA_021849525.1 Chloroflexota bacterium | reverse complement strand
TGGTTGGGTTGGGGAGCCTCTCCAGGCGCCAGATCAACGAGCTGAGCGGCGGGCAGCAACAGCGTATGTTCATCGCCCGCGCCCTGGCTCAAGAAGCGGAACTCATGCTGATGGATGAGCCTTTCACCGGCCTGGATGTCATCTCCCAACGCGAAATCCTGAATATCCTCAACGAACTGCGCCAGCGCAATGTGACCATCCTGGCTTCCACCCACGACCTGCAGTTGGCCCAGGATTCCTTCGACCGCATCCTGCTGCTCAACCGGCAGATGATCGGTTTCGGTTTGCCCGCCGAAGTACTGGCTGCACCGCAGCTATTAGAGGCTTACGGAGGTCACCTGCGCCTGGTAAATGATGCCGGGACAACCATCGCTGTGGGTGATACCTGCTGTGATGGAGAAGACCAGCATGATTGATTTCATCCTCCAACCCTTACAATACGCATTCATGGTGCGTGGCTTGATCGCAGCCCTGCTTACCGGAGTGGTTTGCGCGACGGTCGGCTCGTATGTCGTCCTGCGGGGCATGGCTTTCTTTGGGGACGCCCTGGCGCATGCCATGCTGCCGGGAATTGCCATCGGCTACCTGGTCAGCGGCGGGGCGCGTGAGCCACTCTTCTGGTGGGCACTGCTCACTGCGGTACTCAGCTCGGTGGGCATCGGCTGGCTCAGCCGTTCTGCCGAAGTGCGCGAAGACACCGCCATCGGGATTGTCTTTGCCGGGATGTTTGCCCTTGGCATTGCCCTGATCTCCACGGTACGCAATTACACCACCGACCTGACGCATTTCCTTTTCGGTAACGTACTGGGTGTTGGGATAAACGACCTGCTCTTGATTGGGATCTTTGGGGCAGTTATCCTGCTGGCGATCTTTTTCTTTTACAAAGAATTCCTGGTGCTGTCATTCGATCCCCTCCTGGCAGCCACTTTACGCCTGCCGGCCCGCAGCCTGGAATACCTGCTGTTGATTTTGATCGCCCTGACCATCGTGGTCTCACTGCAAACCGTGGGGGTGGCATTGATGGTCGCCATGCTGGTTACCCCGGCGGCAACAGCCTACCTGGTGACCCGACGCCTGCCAGTGATGATGGGCCTGGCAGCAGTGATTGCCTCCCTTGCCGGCATCATTGGATTGTATATTTCATTCTATCTGAGTATCTCGTCCGGCGCAGCGATTGTACTCACTGCGACAGCCATCTTCCTGATGGTCTGGCTGGCCAAGCGGCTGACCAGCCTGGCTGCCAGGCGAGCACCGGTGGAGGCATAACGCATGGAACACCAACATTCATCTCCCGAGAATGACGCTCAACACTGGCTGGCCTGTTTGCAATCCAACGGCTATCGCCTCACCGAGCCCCGCCGGGTTGTTGTCGAGACCATCGCCAGCAGCCAGCAAGCTTTAATCCCTTTTGATGTTTTTGAGAAAGCCCGCAGCAGCTATCCCAGCCTGGGCCTGGTGACGGTATATCGCACCATTGAAAAGCTGGAGGAGTTGGGTTTGATCCAGCGCGTGCACCAACCGACTGGCTGCCAGGCGTTTGTCACTGCCTTTTCAGGACACCAACACCTCCTGATTTGCCAGCATTGCGGCAGAGTCGAGTTTTTCAGTGGAGATGTCGAAGTAATAGATGGTCTGGTAAAGACGGTAGGGGATACCAGTGGTTATAAGATCCAGGGTCACTGGCTGCAATTATTTGGGGTCTGTACGGGCTGTCAGAAGGTAGGACCTGGCAGCGAAAACTAGCGCAACCCGCGGCTGGCGGTTTCGATCCGCTCCAGGATCAGGGCCGCTTCCTCCGGTCCGGCCAGGTGAACCGTACCATCGCCATCCACATGGGTTGGGATCAATTCATAATCGAGCAATTCCCTGCCCCTGAAGTGGACCTGTAGAATCACACCTTGCATGTGATCCAGCGCCCAGGTCTGATCAAATACAAAATTGCCCAGGCCATAAAACACCGGAACGCCCTGGATCTCCTGCACAGCCTGCACGACATGGGTGTGGTTTCCCACCACCAGGTCAGCCCCTGCTTCCACAGCCACCTGCGCCAGGCTGCGCTGCGACCAGTTTGGGACAGGCACGTCTTCCGGCCCCCAGTGTGGCATGGCAATCACCACATCCGATACTTGCCGGGCAGCCGCAATCGCCTTACGCAGGCTCTCTTCAGTCAGAATCGCAATTCCCGGGTGAGTATCTCCGGCAAAGGCCATCTGCTCGATCTGGCCCAGAGAGACGATTCCAAAGCGTACGCCGTTAACCGTCAGGACCAGGGGCTTTTCCGCCTCATTCAAATTCTCTCCAGCGCCTACTGGAGCGATGCCCACCCGCTGCAGATTTTCCAGTGTCTCGAAAAATGCCCGGTCCCGGCAATTACTTAACCCGCAGTTTTTAATGTGGTTGGTCGCCACGCTCATGGCATCGAAACCAGCTTCAGCCAGGGCATCGGCGTTTTCCGCGCCGCCCACCAGCACATAGGTGCGCACGCAGCCCATGCGGGGCGGATAATCGCTGATTGTGGCGTTGAGGGTGCCAATCGACAGATCTGCCGCCTGAATCAGCGTGCGTACCTCAGCATATGGATAATGCGGGTCTGAGCGAGCATCGATGGCAGCCTGGACACAGCGCGCCGGGACGATAACTCCTGTGAAAAGCAAGGTAGTCTGGGGTGGCTCTATCGGGCTGGGTGAAATTACCGGCTGCAGGAGAGTTGGAGATACAAGCGGTATGGTGGTTGGGAAGCGAGTGGAGGTAGCGGTTGGGGTACGGGAAGGAATGGGGGTGCGCGTCATCAGCGGTGCAGAGGGTGTTATTGAGCTCTGGAACGCCGGTTGAGCAGCCGCCGGCATGCAAGCGCTCAGAATAAGCGCCGCCAGCCAGAACCTCAGGCAGGTAGAGTAAAGCCTCCTCCAACGCATCTAATCTTCGCCTGCCGGAGGAGCAGCCGGTCCATAGTCCAGCACCTGGCGCGTCCCGGTACCCGCCTCCGGTGGCCCAATTATCCCCCGTTCCTCGATCGTCTCGATCAACCGGGAGGCGCGGGTATAGCCAATCCGCATTTTTCGCTGGAGCATGGAGACCGAAGCGCGGCCCTGGCGACGAATTTCATCAATCGCCTCGTTCAATAGCGGATCTTGATCTTCTTCGGACTGCATCTCATCCCACATCGGGATCTGCTTGAGAGGAATATTCGGCAGCGGTGCATCCACGATCCCACCTGCGGCGGTAGAGGTGCTGGCGGAACTGGCAGCAAAGCCCTGCCAGTAACTGACCAGGCGCTGGATCTCATTATCCGACACGTAGACGCCCTGCAGCCGGACCGGAGCCGGGGCATCCGGCGCCTGGAAGAGCATATCGCCGCGGCCCAGCAGGCGTTCAGCCCCCGGCTGGTCCAGAATCACCCGGCTGTCCACGCCCGAGGCAACCGCGAAGGCGACCCGTGCCGGGAAATTCGCCTTGATCAAACCGGTCACAACATCCACAGAAGGGCGCTGGGTAGCAATCACCAGGTGAATGCCGGTGGCACGCGCCAGCTGCGCCAGTCGAGTTACCGTCCGCTCGGTCTCGTCTGGTGCCAGCATCATCAAATCCGCCAGCTCGTCGATAATCACCACCAGGTAAGGCAGTTTCTTCTCCCCGCGGGCAATTTGCTTATTGTTGAAGTCCTGGATATTACGGCAGCCGGCTTCCGCCAGCTTACGGTAACGCATGTCCATCTCGCGAGTCACCCACTGCAAGGCGCCGACCACGCGTTCCAGATCTACCACAACCGGAGCCAATAAATGCGGGATGCCGTTATAGCCGGTTAGCTCGACCCGTTTCGGATCGACCATCAACAACCGCAGATCATCCGGTGTATTATTTGCCAGCAAACAGCAAATCAGCGCATTCACACAGACCGATTTACCCGAGCCAGTGGCCCCGGCGACTAAAAGATGGGGCATCGCAGCCAGGTCCGCGGCGACGGCGTTCCCAGCAACATTTTGACCCAGGGCGAAGCGCAGAGGAGAGCGCAGCCGTTTGAACGCTTCGCTTTCCATCACATCCCGCAGGGCGACCATGGCAATTTCATCATTCGGGACTTCGATGCCGATGAAACCCTTGCCAGGCACAGGAGCCTGGATGCGAATGGTGCGCGCCGAAAGCGCCAGTGCCAGGTCGTCCGCCAGGGCAGCAATCTTCCCAACGCGGACACGCATCCGCCCGGTACGCGATTCAACAAAATCGGGCTCGACCCCAAACTGGGTGATGGTTGGACCACGATTGATCTCGATCACCCGTGCCGGCGCACCGAACGAATTCAAGGTCTCCTCAATAACATGTGCTCGATCGCGATCCAGCTCATCGTCATGGCTCACGTCTATGCCTGCATCCAGGATCTCAGCCAGGGCTGGCAGCACAAACGGGCGCGCCGTCGACGCCTGAGAATCGAGAGGCATCCCAACCGGTAACACATGACTGACACCAGATGAAGGTGAAGAATCTACCGGCGGCTGCAGGCGCTGGTGAGATTCAACACCTGGGGGCTGCTCAAAAGTCTGCGGGAGGTTGGCGCTATGATTCAAGCGCTCCTGGCGCGCTTCGTTTCGATCGATAATCCAATCTTGAAACTGGCCGAATAACGGTGGAATCCAGCCGAACAGGTCCAGGATGGATACATCCAGGGTGAGAGCCAGGGCCATCAAAAACCAGGCTGCCAGAACCGTCACTGCACCGATCACACCCAGCGCAGCCTGCAAAGCCTGCAGGATCACTGCGCCGACATAGCCGCCGCCCTGTCCATCCCTGGCCAGGTCAAAAAACGCTTTTCCGGTGCTGTCCGCAGCCAGAAAATGCATCCAGACCAGGAGATTAATAAAGAGCAGGGTCAATCCCAGGATTTTCTCGGCAGAGAACTGCGGCACACGCTCAAAATTGCGCAGGACCAGCCAGGCGCCCACGATAATCAGTGCCAGGGGGAAGATAAACATTCCCAGGCCGAAAACCCGGGCGATCAAATTCACCCAGTCACCGGTGAGGCTGCTGTTGGTCTGGGAAAGCATCGCCAGGACGGTGAGAAAACCAACCACAGCCAGGAAAACTCCCAGCATATCCAGCTTACGATCCAGGGAGATGCTGCTGCGGATTGGGCGGTTCTGCGTGGCAAGCCGGGGGCGCGGGCGTGATTTATCTTCGCCGCCTACGGAGGGCGGGCGCAGCTTCTTAAGCTTTTTGCTTAATTTGGCAGTCGATTTAGAGCCGGCCGCGGTTTTTTTTGCTACCGTCTTTTTGGCCGGTGGCAGAGCTGCGGCTTTTTTTGCCGTCTTTTTCGCCGGGCTGGCGCCTGTCTTTTTTACAGCCATAATCCTTTAAACCATGGGTAAATCATAGGTAAACCATAGGTATATCAAAGTTAAATCATAAGCCCTGGACAAGATATCAGGACAGGAGCAAGATTCTTGCCTGAAAATTATAGCACAGGCGATTCTGACTGGCAGTGTTCCGGCTTTCTACTGCGAGATACCACCCTTGGCCAGCAAAAACACTCCACTGAAAAAAGCTGCGGTACAATAAAAGGCCATTGGTTGAGTTGTAATTCACTCCTAACGCTCTCTCATTCCGAGAATAAAGGGAATCGCTTGTTTGAAATTGTATTTCTAGGCACCTCTGCTTCTGCCCCATCGATCCACCGCGGCCTTTCTGCTCAGGTGATCATGCACGATGAATATCGGTTTCTGGTCGACTGTGGTGAAGGCACCCAACGCCAGATCATGCAGTCCGGTTTAGGCTTTAAACGCCTGAACCGGATCCTGATTACACATGGTCATCTAGATCATATCCTTGGGCTGGCTGGGTTATTATCGACATTCTCGCGCTGGGAAACGATTGATTCCCTTGAGATTTACGCCGGACGCTGGGCTTTAGAGCGCATCGACGATCTTTTGCATAAAGTGGTCTTGCGGGGGGCGCGACCACCCATGGAGATCCAATTCAAAGAAGTTCGCTCGGGGATTATTTTTGAAGCTGATGATTTTTTTGTGCAGGCCTTTCCTGTCTACCATCGCGGCCCTGATTGTTTCGGTTACCTTTTCGCCGAGAAACCGCGGCGTCCATTTCTGCCCGAGCAAGCCGAAGCGCTGGGTATTCCGCCCGGGCCCTGGCGGCGAGACTTGGTGAATGGCCTGCCGGCAGTGCTGCCAGACGGGCGTATCATCACCCCCGACCAGGTGCTGGGACCGGAACGCCCTGGAACGCGCCTGGTGCATGTGGGGGATGTCGGACGAACGGATGAGCTGGAGGAGGTATGCCGGGGAATTGACACCCTGGTAATCGAAGCCACTTATCTGGAAGAAGAGGCCCAGATGGCGCATGAATTTGCCCATCTCACCGCCCGCCAGGGCGCCGAGCTGGCCCTCCGCAGCGGTGTGGGGCAATTAATTCTCACGCACATCTCCCGGCGCTATCGTGAACGTGATGTGATTGCTGAGGCACGGGCGGTTTTTCCAAATACTCTGGTAGCCCGTGATTTCGATGCCTTTCAAATCCGGCGAGGGGAATGTGTGAAAGTTGAGCTGCAGGAGAGCGAGAGTTGAGATCAGGATAAGAGAGCTAGCGGAAGCGCTCCTCTTTCCACACATCAGCTTCGTTGTGATATCCAGCTTGCTCCCAGAACCCTAAACTATCTTCCGCCAAAAATTCCAGACCACGCAGCCACTTGGCGCCTTTCCAGAAATAGGGCGTCATTAGATCGTCCCGACCCGGGATATTACCGACCACCCCCCGCACCGGATAACCATGATCGGGGCTGATCGGCTCTCCATCAAAATGGGTCGCCAGCAAAAAGTTGTCACCCAGAGCAACCTCGAGGGGAATGTTCGTTGTAAAAGCGTATCCGGGGCG
>JAJZSS010000080.1 GCA_021849525.1 Chloroflexota bacterium | reverse complement strand
ATCTATTGAGTCTTCCATCCACGAGCTGGTCATCAACCTGCATATGCATACACCCTACTCGGACGGCAGCGGCAGCCACGGCGAGATTGCCCGGGCCGCGCTGCGCGCCGGGCTGGACGCGGTCATCGTCACCGACCACAATGTGTGGGTCAATGGACCCCAGGGATATTACCAGGAAGGCGACCGCAAAACCCTGCTGCTGGTTGGTGAGGAAGTCCATAACCGGACGCTCCACCCGCAGAAGAATCATTTGCTGGTGTTCGGGGCGTATAAAGAAATGGCTGCCTATGCCGAGGACCCGCAGCGCCTGATCGATGCCGTGCGCACCGCGGGAGGGCTTTCATTCATCGCCCACCCGGTCGACCCGGCTGCCCCGGCTGTAAAAGAGGTGGATATCTCGTGGGAAGCCTGGCATGTACAGGGCTATACCGGCCTGGAGCTGTGGAATGGGATGTCCGAATTCAAAGGCCGGCTGAAAACCAGGCTGCATGCCGTTGTGTACGCCTTCTTTCCCCACCGCATCGCCCGAGGACCTTACCCACAGGCCGTCCAGCACTGGGATCGCCTGCTGGCTGAGAATAAAAAGGTGGTGGCGGTGGGCGGCTCGGATGCGCATGCCTTTCGCTATAAGATTGGGCCGTGGCGCAAAACGCTTTTCCCGTACGAATTTCACTTTGGGGCGATCAACACCCACCTGCTTGCGGACGAGGCATTGATCGGCGAAGCCCTGGAAGACTCCAGCCTGATCCTGAACACGCTGCGCAAGGGACGCGCCTTCATCGGCTACGATCTGCCTGCCAGCACGCGGGGTTTTCGTTTCGCCGCCCAAGGTGCGAACGGCGGCGCCCAGATGGGCGATCAGCTTTCGGCCAAGAACGGAGTCACCTTCCAGATCCGCCTACCGCGCCGCACAGAATGCCGCCTGATGAAAGACGGTGTTCCGGTCAAAACCTGGCTGCAGCACGAGCTGTGCACCTACATCGCCACCGAGCCAGGCGTTTACCGGGTGGAAGTCTATCTCCAGTATGCCGGGCAGCGGCGAACCTGGATCATCAGCAATCCGATTTATTTAGTGAAATAAGCCTATGGAATTCCAACTTAAAGCTCCTTTTATCCCCACCGGCGATCAGCCGGAAGCTATCCGCCAGCTGATCGCCGGTATCCGCCAGGGCAAGCGCCACCAGGTGCTGCTGGGCGCCACCGGCACCGGCAAAACCTTTACCATGGCTTCAGTGATCCAGGAAATGCAGAAACCGGCCCTGGTGATGGCCCACAACAAGACCCTGGCAGCCCAGCTGTACGCCGAGTTCCGGGAATTTTTCCCCAACAACGCGGTGGAATACTTCGTCTCCTATTACGATTATTACCAACCCGAAGCGTACGTGCCGCGCCATGACCTGTACATCGAGAAAGAATCCGAGATCAACGAGGAGATCGAACGCCTGCGCCTGGCAGCGACCACAGCCCTGATGTCGCGCAAAGATGTGGTGATCGTGGCTTCGGTCTCCTGCATCTACGGCATCGGCAGCCCGGAAGCCTACGGACGGGTGGTTATCAACCTGGACACGGGGAAAATCTACCGCCGGAATGCCCTGCTGCGCCAGCTGGTGGAGAGCCAGTACCAGCGCAACGATATCGAGCTTCGACCCGGCACCTTCCGGGTGCGCGGGGATACGCTGGATGTGCTGCCGGCATACCAGGACCGCATCGGCTACCGGATCACATTCTTCGGCGATGAAGTCGAGCGCCTGATCGAGTTCGACGCCGTCACCGGCGAGCTGCAGCGTGAGCTCAATGCTGCTGCCATTTACCCCGCCAAACATTTCATCACCGACGAGGATAAGCTGAAGCAGGCGATCCGGGATATCGAAGCCGAGCTGGCCGAGCGCCTGGCGCAGCTCAAAGCCCAGGATCGGTACCTGGAAGCCCAGCGCCTCGAGCAGCGCACGACCTATGATCTCGAGATGCTGCGCGAAGTGGGCTACTGCTCGGGGATCGAGAACTATTCGCGCCACCTGGACCAGCGCCCGGTCGGAACCGCGCCCTGGACACTGATGGATTACCTGCCCAGCGATTACCTGCTGGTGATCGATGAATCGCATATGTCGGTGCCCCAGATCCGGGGCATGTTCAACGGGGACCGCTCGCGCAAGACCACCCTGGTTGAATACGGCTTCCGCCTGCCTTCGGCGCTGGATAACCGCCCGTTGAAATTCAACGAGTTCGAGCAGCGCATGGGGTACACCATCTACACCAGCGCCACCCCCGGACCGTACGAGATGGGCCGCGCCGATCAGGTGGTCGAGCAAATCATCCGCCCCACCGGGCTGGTAGACCCGCAGGTGGAAGTGCGCCCCACCGAAGGCCAGATCGACAACCTGGTGGGGGAGATCCGCCGCCGGGTAGAAATGGGCCAGCGCACCCTGGTGACCACCCTGACCAAGCGGATGGCCGAAAAATTGGCCGATTACCTGCTGGAGTTGGGCATCAAAGTTCACTACCTGCATTCAGAGGTCGAAACCCTGGAGCGAATCGGCATCCTGCGCGATCTGCGCCTGGGTGTGTTCGATGTAGTCGTTGGGATCAATCTGCTGCGGGAAGGCCTGGACCTGCCCGAAGTCTCGTTGGTGGCGATCCTGGATGCCGACAAGGAAGGCTTTTTACGCTCCGGGACGGCCCTCATCCAGACCATCGGTCGGGCTGCCCGCCACCTGGACGGTAGAGTGATCATGTATGCCGACCGGATGACCGATTCGATGAAGCGGGCGATCGAGGAGACGAACCGCCGGCGTGCCAAGCAGGAAGCCTACAACCAGGAACACGGCATCGAGCCGGTCAGCATCATCAAGGCAGTCCACGACCTGACCGATCAGATGTCGATCAAAGCCGTAGCTGAGCCGCAAGGGGCATACCGCGTCAAACAGGATACGCCCAAGGCTGAGATTACCCGGATCATTGCCGAGATGGAAAAGCAGATGAAAGAAGCTGCCCGCAACCTGGAATTCGAGAAAGCGGCGATTTTGCGCGACCAGATCTACGAGCTGCGCAGCATCCTGGCGGAAGACCCGAAGGTCAAGCCCTGGGAAAGGTTTAAGCTGCTTTCCGGCGAGGAATAAGAAAAGCGCAGTGCTTTCAGATCATGGCGCACCTGCTGAGCAGACGCACCTATCGAGAAAGCGCACTTACGAAGCAGGCACACTTACGAAGCAGGCGAATTTTTGAACGCTGGCGTGTACGGCACGGCGAGAGTCTGCTCCAGCCAGCCGCTAATGCCATCGAGATGTTCCTGGAAATGCAGGTAGGTGTTGTGAGAGATCGAGGTCCACACCGGCTCACCGCGCCACCAGCTGAACGCATCCGGGTTATTCAGGGTGTCTTCCGGTAAACTCTCCACCAGCTCGTACACACGCTGATTCGCGCTCCGAAAGTCCTGCAGGACATCGGGCAGAAGTTCATGTTTATGGGCGTGGTAGATCGCTCCATTGAGATGGTTGATGACATCTTCCGGATCGCCCGTGGTAACCTCAAAACCGGGAACGTAGCGGGCCGGCTGCTCGCCGCGCAGCGAAGCTTCCAACCAGTAAAGTTCAATCCGCACCCAGGCGCTGAGATGCGCCAGCAGGTCTTTGAATGACGAACCGTTGTCCATGCCTGTGTCCAGCATCTGCGCTGCGGTCAGGCGCACAATCACCTGTTCATAATCATTCACGGCGCGCTGCAGATGGGCCAAAAAATCCGATTTGGTGATGGAAGGCGACGGGTAGGTCATGCGGCTCCTGGTTTATATCTCCTCAGGCGATGATAGCCTGATTTTAACCGATAGTGTCCGGCATGGCGAGGGCAGCACCTTTCAATCTTCACAGCACCTTCGAGCAATCTTCACACTTTCTACACAATTGGCTGTTAAGATAGAGACAATCGAAGATCAATATCTTCCTGAAAGGATGTAGATGATGAAGAAAACCGTTTTATTGCTAACCGTTGGATTGGTAGTGATTGCCGCCCTGGCAGCCGCCGGGCTGGTGTATGCGCAGGATGCGACCCCCACAACCCCCACCACCCCCTGGGGCGGGCGCGGCGGGATGATGGGTGGCTTCGCTGGCTCCGCTGGCTTCGCTGGCTCCGCTGGCTACGCTGGCGCTGCAGGTGATGGTACCTGGAGTGGGCACATGAGCGGCCCAGGCAGGGGCGGCATGATGGCTGGCTACGCTGGCGCAGCCCGCGGCACCGGAACTGGCCCCATGCACACCTATATGGTCGAAGCCTACGCCGAAGCGCTGGGCCTGGGCGTGGAAGATGTCCAGGCAGAGTTCGAGGCCGGCAAGACCATGTGGCAAATCGCCGCCGACCAGGGCCTGGACGATGAGCAGGTCAAAGGCGTGATGATCCAGGCGCGCACGGTAGCCCTGAATGCGATGGTCACCGATGGCGTGCTGACCCAGGAACAGGCTGACTTTATGCTGGAACGGATGAACACCATGATGTCGGGCGATTTCACCCCGGGCAGCTGCCCGATGAACAACGGCGCAGCCGGCGCTGGCTTCAGGGGCGGGCGCGGCGGCGGGCGCTGGTCGCAGCCAACCACTCCTTAATAACATCCGGTCCACACAATTTACCGCCTCCTTTCAGCTGTCGCTGGGAGGAGGCGGGGGTTTTTAAGCACTATGGACTAGTTGTGGATATAATTTAGCCAGGTAAATCCATCCTTATTGGTTGAATCGTATGAAGCTGGCGCTTTGCCGAGGAGGTAGCCGATGGCTATTCTGGATAATGAAACAGTATGGAAGCAATTTGGGGCTGCCATTGATATGTTGGGAGACGCGCTGCACGACTGCCCGGATGAATTATGGGAACAAAACCTGTGGCAAGAACATTCAGGCCAATGGGTGGCAGCTGGATTCTCGGCATTCTGGTATGTGGGCTACCACACCCTCTTCTGGCTGGACCTGTATTTGAGCGGAGCAGAAGAGGGCTTTTCTCCGCCAGCACCATTCGATCTGGTTGAGATGGATCCAGCCGGCATCCTGCCGCCCACCTACACCCGCGCTGAGCTGCTCAGTTATCTGAGTTTTTGCCGCACAAAGTGCCGGGAAACGATCACCATGTTATCAGATGATCAGGCCCGCCGGTTGTGCCGGTTCTCCTGGGGAGAGGTGACCTATGCTGAGCTTCAGCTGTACAATCTGCGGCATGTTATGGAGCACGGCGCCCAGCTGCGGATGTTCCTAGGCCAGCAAGCCGGAAAATCTGCCAGGTGGATTTCCCGGGCCAGGTAAAAAAATCTGTTTCGAAATTCAGACCGAGCTGCTATACCGATTATATTGCAGGAGTTAAAAAGCCATTGGCAAGCATTTTAATCATTGAAGATGAACCGGAGCTGGTTAAAGTCCTGCGTTCCTACCTGGAACAGGCCGGATTTACAGTTTTCAGCAGCGGGCGGGGCGATACGGGGCTGTCCGCCTGGGAACAGCGCCAGCCAGACCTGGTGATCCTGGACCTGAACCTGCCGGGGATGGATGGGCTGGACGTGGCCCGCGCCATCCGGCGCAAAGCCAGCACCCCCATCCTGATGCTGACAGCGCGGGTGGAAGAAGCCGATCAGCTGGTAGGGCTGGAGCTGGGCGCCGACGATTATATGACCAAGCCCTTCTCGCCGCGCCTGGTGGTGGCTCGGGTGCGCGCTCTCCTGCGGCGGGCTTCCCCAACCGAGCAAGCCGCAACCCTGCTGCGCCTGATGGACCTGGAAATCGACCTCAACGCCCACAGTGTCCGGCGCAAAGGGGTGCTGGTGGAGCTGACCCCCACCGAATTCGACTTACTGGTGGCCCTGGCAGAACAGCCCGGGCGCGTCTTCAGCCGCCTGCAGCTCCTGGAAGCCACCCAGGGGTCCGCCTATGAAGGCTACGAGCGCAGCGTGGATGCCCATATCAAGAATCTGCGCGCCAAGCTCGAACCAGACCCGCGCCACCCGGTGTACATTGAAACTGTGTTTGGGGTGGGTTATCGCTTCACTCAAGGCGCGGCGCGCCCGCGTTAATTTATAATTTTAAGGCTAATCCATGCGTCTCAAGCTAATATTATCTTTCAGTCTGGTTGTGCTGGTTACCATCGCCTCCGTCATGCTGGTCGCCCGGCAGGGCACTGCCGAGGCGGTGCGTGGTTTTATGTACCGGGGTGGGATCAGCGGCAGTGAAGAGCTGGTTTCTGCGCTGGAGGACTATTATGCCGCCAGCGGCTCCTGGCAGGGTGTGGAGAGCCTGCTGGGCAGCGGCATGCATGGCATGGGTCGCGGTCAGGGACAGGCCAACATGGGGATGATGAGCCAGCGCCTGCGCCTGGCAGATGTCAGCGGCAACCTGGTATACGACAGTGAGACCGGGAACCCGGGCGGTAGCCTCACTCAGACTGAAAAGGACAGCGCAATTCTGCTGACCGATGGTCAGCAGACGATTGGTTACTTCCTGCTCGAAGGCGGGATGAATTTTACCCGCCAGCAAGAGGCGAATCTGGTAAGCCGCCTGACCCGTGCCGGACTGAGCGCCGCTTTGATTGGCGGCGGCCTGGCCCTGGTCCTGGCGCTGTTCTTATCTTATCACTTACTGGCGCCGATCCGCCAGCTCACCCGGGCCGCCGAGACGTTAAGCCGCGGCGATCTCAGCCAGCGGGTACACATCAGCGGCACAGACGAGCTGGCGCAAATGGGAGAGTCGTTTAACAGCATGGCCACAGAATTACAGCGCGCCGGCGAAGTCCGCCGCTCGATGACCGCCGATATTGCCCACGAGCTGCGCACACCGCTGGCCGTGCAGCGCGCCAACCTGGAAGCCCTGCAGGATGGGGTCTACCCGCTGACTCCCGAACAGCTGCAACCGGTCCTGGAGCAAAACCTGCTGCTT
>JAJZSS010000079.1 GCA_021849525.1 Chloroflexota bacterium | reverse complement strand
TTCCAAACGGTTTCCCTCGCTGGCTTGCTCCAGGGAAAAAGCCAGCGAGCGCAGCTTATTTGCGGAGAAATTCGCAGCCGAGCCCTTCAGCTCATTTGCAAATTGAGTAAGTTGTAGAGTATTCCCCTGGGTAATGAGCGCCCTTAGCTCTGCAACTTTATCTGGCATGTTTGTGATAAATAATTCGAACATGTCGATGAAAAACTGCCGGTCAAAATAGAACCGCGGCAAAGCAGCTTCGATATCGACCGGAGGAAGATCTCCAGCCGGGATGGTGACTTCTTGATTAGTTTTTTTCTGAGACGTTGTTGGAGCAGGGTTGGGAACTGCAAAATTTTCAGGCGCCACCCGATTATCCTGGTCAGGCTCCAATGATACCCACTCTGATGAAGCTGAAATTTCCTCATCTTCCTGGATCGGCTCGCTAAATGGAGGGATGTGCTCCTGGATCCAGGCAGTTACTTCAGCCGTATCCGGTTCGGAGTGAAGATCCTGGGAAAGTAGGTCTTCCGGCAGCCAGGCAGGCAGCTCATCCTCCGCCCCGGGTTTTTCCTCACCATCACTGTCAGTCTCAGGGACAATCGTTTCTGAATCTTCTTCCGCCAACCCCGTGGGCAGGCCGGCTTGATCCGTGGCTTCCGGCTCGGATTCAATCTCCGGTTGCTGCTGGCGTGACCAAATCCATTTCTCAATCAGCGCGAACAAGACTTCCGGCTCCAGTGGTTTCGGGATGTAATCATCCATGCCCGCTTCCAGGAAGCGCTCTCGGTCACCTTTCATCGCATGGGCGGTCATGGCGATAATCGGGGTTGTCCGAACATCACTTTCAAGCTGGCGGATCTTCATAGTTGCTTCAAAGCCATCCATTACCGGCATCTGCCCATCCATCAGGACCAGGCCATACTGCTTCTGCTGGACTGCTTCTACTGCCTGCTCACCAGTCGAAACACTTTCGACCTTGTAACCGACCTTTTCCAGCAGAGTTGTCACCAGCTTCCGGTTTACTGCATTATCATCCGCCAGCAGGATCGGGGGGCGTTCCTTCTGCTGCTCGGAGATGGTATGGCGGGTAATCAGCTTGCGGCGTTTGGGTGAAGGGGTTGAGGTTCGCCCAACCACAGCCAGCAACGCTTCAAACAGCTGGCGCTGTTTAATCGGTTTTAAGAGATACCCATCGCAGCCCAGGTCGGCAAACCGGGCTGCATCGCCGCGTTGACCGATCGAAGTCAGGATTAATATCTTCAATTCGTTTAGTTCGAGGTCTGCCTTGATCTGAGATGCAGTATGCTGCCCGTCCATATCGGGCATCTGCATATCCAGCAGTAAAACCCGAAATGGATCGTTTTCAGCCAGCGCTTCGCGCAGCAGATCGATCCCAGCAGGCCCACTTACGGCTGATTCTGCCCGGCAGCCAAAACCCGCAACCAGCTTGGTCAAAACTGACCGGTTGGTGGCATTATCGTCCACCACAAGGACGTGCAAATCCTCAAGATCGGTCGCCAAAGCCAGGATTTGTTGTTGCGGTCGGGCTTGTTTCTCGAATACAGCTGTGAACCAGAAGCGGCTGCCTCTTCCTGGCTCACTCTCAAAGTCAATCTGACCGCCCATCAACTCCACAAGCTGCCTGGAGATTGCCAGGCCCAAACCAGTACCTCCGTACCTGCGGGTGGTCGAACCATCCCCTTGAGAAAATGTCTGGAATAAGCTCGCATGGTGCTCCGGTGAAATCCCAATTCCGGTATCAATTATCTCAAACCGGATCAAGGCGTATAAAGCATCTTCATGGATCAGATCCGCGCGAATCGATACTTCGCCTTGATCGGTGAATTTGATCCCATTCCCCACCAGGTTCACCAGCACCTGGCGCAGTCTGCCTGGATCGCCGCGTAAATAGACCGGCACATCTGGCTGGATAAAACAAGACAGCTCCAGGTTTTTAACCTGGGCACGTTGGGCTAAAATCTGGGCGACATCTTCTACGGTGCTGTGCAAGTTAAAATCAATCATCTCCAGGTCGAGCTTGTGGGCTTCGATCTTAGAAAGGTCAAGGATATCATTCAACAGAGCCAGCAAAGACTCCGCGCTCTCGAGCGAAGTTTTCAAATAATCTTCTTGCTCATCGGTCAGGGGAGTGTCCAGAGCCAGCTCCAGCATGCCGATGACCCCATTCATCGGGGTGCGTATTTCATGGCTCATATTCGCCAGAAAACTGCTTTTTGCCTGATCGGCATCTTCAGCTTCGCGCCGTGCCTGCGCCAGTTCGGTAATGTCGTGATACAACATCAGTATTCCAATCTGCTTGCCCATCACCACGACTGGAACACCGAACAACTCAACATCCACGCGGCTGCCATCCCGCCGGATCCGCTGCGTGAATTCGTGGGTAACTTTTCCTTCCCGCACCGCTTGATTAATCGATTGTGTCTCCTGCCTGAAGTCGTTGGTTGATATCAGGCTATCTAAATCGTGCCCGATGGATTCGATCTGAGCGTATCCAAATAAGTGTTCGAAAGCCGGATTGCAGGCCACGATGCGGTAATCCAGGTCCAGGGTAACAATGGCAATGGGGCTGTTTTTTACCAGAGATTCATAATATTGTTTTTGACGCTGCAAATCCAATGATGCTTGTTTGCGGTCAGTAATATTACGCAAGACATAAATGGTTCCATGGCGATCCCCTTCCAGGATCAATCCACTGCTGGTGACTTCGTACCAGCCAGATAGACGTGGAAAGCGCATCTCGGCCATCTGAGCTGGCATCTGATCCTGCGATCCTGTTTGTTCGCCAAAGAACAAATCAACAACTGGTTTACCGATCACTTCCCGGTAACCAATCTGTAAAGCAGCGCTGGTGGCATGATTGCAGCGGATGATATTGCCATCTTTATCGACAACCACAATCAGATCAGCAACGGAATCAAACGTTGCTTCCCACTCCCGCTTGCCACGGCTGATCACGCCTTCCAGCTGCTTGCGTTCTTCGTTTTCCTTTTCAAGATCGGAATTTACCTGTTTCAGATCTGTCGTCCGGCGATAAATCGCCCATTCCAGCTGATTTCGGATAACCCCCAACCGGTTTTCACGCTGACCGATAAAACCCAGGATTAGAGCGAAAACTAAAATGGAGGAATCAATGATCCAGAGCAACGGCTCTGAGCGTTGGATCTGGAAGAAGGTTTGCAGCGAAAGCGTAATTCCGGCATCCATCAAGGCAATCACAGTAGCGATGACAGCGATGAGCAGACCGATTAATGCGCCCATCAAGGCATAAATAAAAATATTTGCTGTGCCTGTTGCGTTCGATTCCCTCATCGTTTCGCCTCCCTGGAAAGCACACCCTGATATTTATCATCAAAAGTATACATGATCCGGCTACTATCAATCCTTACTAATACCTTAGGTGAAATGTTTATTAACCCTTAGAAAAATTCAGGGGCAGTATGGCTGCCCCTGCTATGCTGGAATCATTTAACCCAGAGTGAGCTGTTTGAAGGATTCAACCTGCCCACGAATTGCCCGCTCGGTTGGTAAGCGCTCGATGCTCGATGCCCCAAAGAAGCCGGCAATTCCAGGCATGCGTTTCAATGCCACGCCAACCTGATCCGGCTCGTCAAATGGGCCGCCGTGACAGATTACCAGGATATCTTTGCGGACCGAGCGGCCGGCGTCTGCAATCGCCATGACCTTATTGATGGCATCATCCAGGCTTAATGCCACGCCAGCCCCGATACTACCGGCAGTTGTCAACCCGACATGGGCCACCAGTTGGTCCGCACCGGCTTTCACCATTGCTTTCGCCTGTTCCGGATCGAATACGTAGGGGGAGGTAAATAAGTCAATTTCGTGAGCCAGTCGAATCGCCTCCACTTCTTTGTCATACCCCATGCCGGTGGCTTCCAGATTGAGGCGAAAATCCCCATCGATCAGACCGACTGTCGGGAAATTTTGGACACCTGAAAAGCCGATGTCCTTCAGCTGCTTGAGGAATATGGGCATCAAACGGAATGGATCTGTGCCGCAAACGCCTGCCAGAACGGGGGTATTGCGGACGACTGGCAGCACTTCGGCAGCCATCTCGACGACAATCCCGTTCGCATCGCCGTAGGGCATCAGGCCAGCCAACGAGCCGCGCCCGGCCATGCGATAGCGACCGGAATTGTAAATGATGATGATATCTGCGCCGCCCGCCTCAGCAAATTTCGCCGAGATTCCTGTCCCAGCGCCGCAGCCAACAATTGGTTTACCGGATTTCCCTTGTTCCCGCAAGCGTTTTAAGATTTCAGCTCGAGTGAATGCCATGCTAGTCTCCTTTCACGAATCTCACTTTTTTCAAGCTTTGATTAGCTCCAATAGCGTGTGGGCGATCCTCACTGCAAACTCCGGATCATTAATGTTGTTGTCCAGCTCAATCACCGCAATACCGGGCTTTACATGGTCCTTGATCGTCTGATAACAGGCCTGGTCGGCTTCCGGATCCCAGAACTGGCCACCCGGGCTATCCAGCATGGATACCCCTTTCAACGGGAGCAGGATGGCAACCGGAGCAATTGTAGCATTCGCTGCGGCAGCAATCATTTTCCCCATTTTGATATTCTCTTCGACATTCGTGCGCAGTAAGGTTACGTTGGGGTTCCATTCGTAAAGGGTGCGCTGGCGAAACTTTTCCGGCACCGTATCGATGCCGCCGAAATTCGCCATATCCACACAACCCGGCACGAGGACTGCTGGAATCCCGGCTCTGGATGCCGCCATGCAGCGCTCGGGGCCGGCGCTGAATACCCCGCCGCACACCTCATCGGCCAGCTCGGTAGTGGTGATATCCATGGAAGCTACGATATAGCCATCCTGGATCAAGGATTCCATCGTCCTGCCACCTGTACCGGTGGCATGAAAAACCAGGACTTCATAACCCGCATCTTCAATTACTTTGCGGGCCATATCGACGCATTTGGTTGTATTGCCAAACATGGATGCCACCACCAGCGGCTTCTCGTCTGCAGCAGATGGCAGCTCTGTCTTGACCATCCCCGCAATGGCCCCGGCGGCATTGGCATAGATCCTCCGGCTGATGCGATTAATCCCGGATACATCTACGATGGATGGGATGAAGACGATGTCTTTAGCGCCTGTATAGGCACTGACATCCCCTCCGCCGACGGTAGAGACCATCACTTTTGGCACACCGACCGGCAGAACGCGCATCCCGGTGGTGGCAATGGAGGTACCGCCGCTGCCTCCCATGCCGATAATGCCATCCAGGCGTCCATCGGCATATAACCGGCGGACAACTTGCGCCAACCCGGCTGCCATGACTTTCATGGCTTGATCTTTATGCTCGCCAGATGAGAGAAACTTCAAATCCCCGCCTCCGGCCTGAGCCACCTCTGCGCGACCGATTTGCGGCGCAAAAGCTGGCTCACCCATGACGCCAAAATCGACCACGAGCGTATTCAGACCTTCATTTTCGATGAGCTTTTTAATGAAAGCAAATTCCTCCCCCTTCGTATCCAACGCTCCAACAATGACAACGGTTTTTGGCATAGCAACCTCCTGAATTCGTTGAGCGAGTGCGGATTAAATTAGATAAATTATACAACCAATTAATTTCGAACTGGTTGTCTGAACCGTCCGAATTTAAAAATAGATGCAATTTAATGAAATTGCAGGACTGTAATTTGAATAGACAAAAACCATGTTTTAATAATGATAGAATTGCGTGCGAATTTCCATGGCGCTATGGTAGATCTATCTGTAAAGGCCTTGGCTGGAGTAATAACAACCTGAAATCAGGAATAAGCTAAATATCATGTTAAAGGTTACACCGGAATTTAAAATTACCAAACCACGAAAGACAATAGAGATCCAGCTCCCCGACGGACAGGTGATCAGTGGACCGCGGGGATCGGACGTCGGTGAATTTCTTGCACTCCTGCAAAGTCCTCTGCTGACAATGAAAGTCATGCCAGCGTTTTCTGAGGTTGAGCTGGCAATGCAATCCCCTCCGATCGTTGGCGCAATCGTGAATGGCGAGCTGCGCGAGCTGACATTTCCTATCACGCTGGATGCTGTCGTAAAACCGGTCACAATGGCTGACACGGATGGGATGCGGATCTACCGGCGCTCATTGACTTTTCTCCTGGAGACTGCATTCGAAGATTTATTTGCGGACGGGATCCTCTATGTAGATCATTCGGTAGCTTCGGGCGGGTATTACTGCCAGGTCACAGGCCGTTCGCCACTTACCCCTAACGAGCTTGAGCGGCTCGAAAAACACATGGCGGCGCTGGTTGAACAAGATTTGCCTTTCGCCCGCCAGGAAGTCCCTCTCACGGAAGCGATCGCCTATTTCGAGCAGCATGGCGCTCATGATAAGGTTCGCCTGCTTGCTCACCGCCAAAAGAATTACCTCACGCTCTACCAGCTCAAAAGCTATCGGGATTACCACCACGGCTATATGGTCCCATCCACGGGATACCTGCGCTGGTTCAACTTGCTCCCAACCGGAGAAGGCTTCACATTAAGATTTCCGCGCCGGCACGCGCCGCTGGAACTGCTCCCAATGCCGGAATATCCCAAGCTGCTGAGCACATTTCTCCAGTATGGCGACTGGTTAAATCGCCTGGGTATATCGAATGTTGGCGCATTAAATGATGCCATCCAGGATAACCGGAGCTCGGAGGTCATCCTGGTTTCCGAAGCCTTACACGAACAACAGGTCAGCCAGATCGCGGACCAGATTGTCGAACGCGCTAACCAGGTGCGGGTTGTTTTGATTGCCGGTCCATCTTCGTCAGGGAAGACGACATTTTCGAAGCGTCTGGCTATCCAGCTGTTGGTGCGCGGCATCTCGCCCTTTCCACTCGAGCTCGATAAATTTTTTGTCGATCGCGAGCTGACACCAAGGGATGAAAATGGGGAATTTGATTTTGAGAATATCCTCGCACAACA
>JAJZSS010000078.1:1092-6988 GCA_021849525.1 Chloroflexota bacterium | reverse complement strand
TCATTAATTTCGAGCAGGGCGTCAAGATCACCGGCTCGCGTTTTTACGTGCTCAGCGGCGCCGGCGCCCGCCTGCAGCGCGCCCTCATCGCCTGGATGCTCGACCTGCACATCCGCCAGGGCTACACCGAGAAGTACACCCCCTTCATGGTCAAAGGCGAGACCCTGTACGGCGCCGGGCAGCTCCCCAAATTTGTGGACAACCTCTACAAGGACCATGAAGAGGACCTGTGGATGGTGCCCACCGCCGAAGTGCCCCTCACCGGCCTGCACATGGGCGATATCCTGGACGAAGCCGCTCTGCCCATCCATTACGCCGCCTACACCCCCTGCTTCCGCCGTGAGAAGATGAGCGCCGGGCGCGATGTGCGCGGCATCAAGCGCGGCCACCAGTTCGACAAGGTCGAGATGTACATCTACAGCAAGCCGGAGGAGTCGCCCGCCCAGTTCGAGAAGATGGTCGCCGACGCCGAGCAGACCTGCCGCGAGCTGGGCCTCACCTACCGCGTCCTGCAGCTGTGCACCGGCGATATTGGCTTCGGCTCGAGCATCACCTATGATCTGGAAGTCTGGGCGCCCGGCTGCGGCGAGTGGCTGGAAGTCTCGTCGGTCTCGAATGTCACCGATTTCCAGGCCCGGCGTGCCAATATCCGCTACCGCCCGGCGGATGGCGGGCGCGTCCGCCCCGTCCACACCCTGAACGGCTCGGGGCTGGGCATGCCGCGCACCTTGATCGCCGTCCTGGAGAACTACCAGCAGGCGGATGGCTCGGTCGTGGTCCCCGAAGTCCTGCGCCCGTGGATGGGCGGCGTAGATGTCATCCGCCCCGCTGGATAGGAAGGCTGCCTGAATGGAAAACGCCCTCAATACTTCCCTTTTCGCCCTGGTCCAGATCATCATGCTGGTAGGGTTATTCGGCCTGATCGTGCCCATCTTCCCCGGCCTGGTGGTGATGTGGCTGGCAGCCCTGGGTTACGGCGTCGCCAGCGGCTTTTCCACCCTGGGCATCGTGCTGTTCGTGATCATCACCATCTTGATGATCGCCGGCTCCCTGGCCGACAACGTCCTGATGGGCGCCGGGGCGCGCAAGGGCGGGGCTTCCTGGTTGACGATTGGTGCCGCGCTGGTCGCCGGGGTGATTGGCACGCTGCTCCTGCCTCCCTTCGGCGGTCTCATCGCTGCCCCCGCCGCCGTTGTCCTGCTCGAATACTCACGCCTGCGCGACTGGCCGAAAGCCATGGCTGCCCTGCGCGGCCTGGCCACCGGCTGGGGGCTGTCTTTCGTCGTCCGCTTCATTATCGGCCTGTTCATCCAGGTATTATGGTGGCTGTGGGTGTGGCAGGGCTAGCCCTGCAAAGCAGGCTAGCCTGCCTTGCAGGGCTGAGTTCACCTCTTCCTTTCGATCCTATTTCTTAAAATTAAAAGCCGCAGGCTGGCGCACCAGTTTGCGGCTTTCTGTTATTACGCTCAGGATCAGCTAAGCCAGCCCGAACAACGCCTCCTACGCTTGATCCGGCTTACTCCGCCGGCGGCGGCACAGGCAGGTCCTCCACCGCCGTCTTCACCCACTTATCCCCCTCATCGATCAACATCACCGGGATATCCTCCCGGATGGGGTACTTGCGCCCGCAGTCCCGGCATACCAGCCAGGATTCTTTGATGTAGTCCAGCAGCCCCTCTTTTTCCCGCACACACGCCGGGCAGCGTAAAATATCCAGCAAATCTTGACTGACCATTTTTCTCTCCTTCAGATTTTTCCCGCCGCAGGCTAAACGAGCTTCTCCATGCTGGCTTGATTATACAATGACGCGCAAGCCCTTGGGCACGCCCTTAGGCACGCCTTTAGGCAAGTCCTTAGGCAAGCCCTTAGGCACGCCCTTAGGCACGCCCTTAGGCACGCCCTTAGGCACGCCCTTCCAAAGCTATTCCAGCCAAAACTGCTTACTCCGCCGGGATTTTGGTTCCCGGTCCATATTCGTACACATCCCGAAAGGGCAGGTAATGGGTATGGAAAGCCTCATCGATGTACACCTGCCCATCCCGGTAGACCGTCCGGGTGACGGTGACATCCGCCCCGTCCACACCCCAATCGATCTGGTTGATCTCGCCCTTCCCCAGCTCAGGATTTTCTTTGTAAACCGCCTCTTCGGGCTCAACCACATTCTGTAAGCCGGTGGTGTCCCACTCCACCGTCCGCCCATCCGAGGTCGAGTAGAATTTCCAGGTCAGCTTGCGCGCCGCTGCCTGGACGTAGGTCTCCATCAGCAGCCAGTTGTCGGTATCGTTCTTGAATTTGAAATCCACCGTCGGCACATACACTGTGGCATCCAGGCCTGCCATCCGCTCTACAGCCTGGTTGGCGGCGTTCAGCTCGTAATAATACACCCGGTAGGCGTGCGGGTGGCGCTCCACAATCGGGTATCCGGCGAAAAAGGCCGTGCGGAACAGGGTGGTGCTCACCTGGCACACCCCGCCGCCCACGCCCTGGATAGTCTGGTTGCCGTAGATGATCAGCGCCTCAGCGTAGCCGTTATCCAGGCTGATATCGCCCAATGTCTCAGCCATCGAGAACACGGCTCCCGGCGCCACCAGCACACCATGGAAGCGGCCGGCCGCAGTTTCAATATTCTGGATCCGCGAGGCGCTGGAGCCGTAGAAATAGCTCACTTCCACCCCCACCTGCTCGCGAATACCCAGCTCCTCCGCCTTTACGTCGTTCCCGATCTCCGGCTGGGTGTATTGCAGCGTCAGCGCCACCTGGTGCTCGCCGGCAACCAGCGCCTGGTTGATATCCTGCACCGCGGTCGCCACGTCCAGGCTGCGCCCGGTCACCGCCGGCTGGATCACCTCAAGCTGGCGGGTCTCATCGTTGAAGATGAAGCGCGCATCTGCCGGCTGGCGGGCAAGTTTTGGCGCCTGCTCATTTAGAATTTTGGTCAGGCGGCTGGTATCCAGCCCCACCTGGTAGGTCGCCCCTTCCGCCAGCTCCACCCGGGCAATGGTCAGCATCTCCGCCAGCTGCTGCGGCTCAAAGGTCCATGGACCGGGATCGCCTTCCGCTGGATCTGGCACATTGATGGTCAGGGGTGCGCTCAGGATCTTGCGGGCAATCTCTGCCTGCTGGCTGACATCCAGAATCGCCGGCGGGGATTCGTTGACCATCACCGGCATGATCGTATCTGTCAGGTTGCGCAGCTGGTTCTGCAGCGGCGCCAGGGTGGCATCGACATCCAGGCTGCGCCCGATCTGCCCCGGCAGCACCACCACATCCACCCCCTGGATTTTCAGCGAGGCTTCCACCGTCGGACGATCCACTTCGCTCGCAATCCGCCTTACATAATTCTGGGCGCTTTGCTCGTCATACACCAGCAAAGGCGGCAAATCCAGACCAAAATACCAGGCCTCGAACTGGTCTCCCAGGCGGGCGAAGATATTGCCCTGCCGCCCCACCTGATAGGCTGCCAGAGCGCTGGCATCGGCATCCAGGAACAGTCCCAACTCTACCGGGTGGGCAATCCACACCTGGCTACCTTCCTGAAAGACGACTTTACCCTGTTCCGGGAAGCTGATCCGCCCGGTAATGAGCTGCTTCGCTTCGGCTTCACTCTTCCCAGAAAGATCCAGCCCGGCTAGGCCCACCCCAGGGAAGATCCGCCCCTGGTAAGCCAGGTCATACCCCACTGCCAGCCCAATCATTAATAGAAAGAATAAAATAAATCCACCCACCAATGCGGTCATCGCCTGCGTTACCGGCAAAACGCCCCGGGTAGATTCTTCTTCCTTTGTCTTTGATGGCATCATCAGTAAATCACCTTTAATCTTGCTTGCTTTTCCTGCTAAATTTGGTACATCGACAGTAATCTGGATCGACCGTACCCCATTTTACCAAATCTTGACCGGCTGGCCGTACTTACCTTGTCCGCCGTCTTTATTCAGACGTATAATCAACGGACCGGGTTCCCCTCCTGATCTCCGATAAACCTTCCCGGCTGGAGAGTATATCTATGGTTCGCATCCACCCCCACCACGGTCTCAGCACGCTGGTCAATCACGCCGGCAAAACCGATCACCCATTGAACGCGCAGCACGCCCATCTGACCCCTATTTTCCAGACCTCCACCTTCGACTTTCCGGATGTCGATACCGGCGCCGCCATCATCCACGACGGTCCCCAGCGTGGCTATTACTATACCCGGATCGCCAATCCCAACGCCGACGAGCTGGCTTATAAAATTGCCTATCTGGAGGGGCTGGATTTGCTGCGTCGCGACCCCACTGCCGATCCCAAAACCGTGGTCGCCGGGAAAGTGTTCGCCTCAGGTATGGCAGCTATCTCGGCGGTGATCATGGGGCGCTGCCGGGCCGGTGATTCGCTGATCGTCCAGCACGCCATTTACGGCAACGCCTTCAACTTCATCAACCGCATCATATCCCAGCTCGGGATCAAGGTTGTCTGGCTCGAGGATACCCGGCCCGAAGCCTGGCAGGCGGCTTTTGCAGCCAACCCCGGCTGTAAACTGGCCTATGCCGAGTCGCCTTCCAACCCCACCATGAAAGTGGTCGATCTGCGCCAGATCGCTGAGGTCGCCCACCAGCACGGCGTCTGGCTGGCGGTGGACAATACCTTTGCTACACCCTACTGCCAGCGCCCGCTCAGCCTGGGCGCGGATATCGTCGTCCATTCCACCACCAAATACCTCTCCGGGCATGGCGCTCTGATCGGTGGGGCGGTGGTCAGCCGCCACCCTGAATTCATGGCAGCTGCTGTGCAGGATATGCTCGTCCACCTGGGCGGGGTGCCCAGTCCCTTCGACTGCTGGCTGGCAGGCCTTGGCCTGCGCACCTTCGAGCTGCGCATGGACCGCCACTGCGACAATGCCGAGGCGGTTGCCAGCTTTCTCAGCCAGCATCCCAAAGTTGCCGCCGTCTATTATCCCGGCCTGGAATCCTTCGAGGGTTACGACCTGGTCTGCCAGCAGATGCAGCGCTACGGCGGCATGCTCTCCTTCGAGCTTCGCGGCGGTTACCAGGCCGGCGTCACCTTGCTGGAGAATGTCCATGTCGCTACCCTGGCAGTCAGCCTGGGCAATGTGGATACCCTGATCCAGCACCCCGCCAGTATGACCCACGCCAGCGTGCCAGTCGAAGAGCGCCGGCGCATGGGGCTTGCCGATGGCCTGGTGCGCCTGTCCCTGGGCATTGAAAACACCGCCGATCTCATCGCCGACCTGGATCAAGCCCTCTCAAAAGTATCCTCCTGATTAACAGGGAACCGCTGATTGCGCTTTTTCGTCTCGCATAAAGAGGAGATCCAAGCATGACCCACCGATATTTGCGTTTTTCGACTGGCTGGATCGTTTTCATTTTGCTCGCCGCCAGCCTGGCCTGTTCCATTCCGTGCATCGGCCTCCCAACCACCTCATCGATTACGCTCACCGCCACTCCGCCGCCCCCCACGCCCACCCCGGCTATCGCCCTGCCCGCCGCCCTGGCTGAGAGCGTCCCCCCGCCCGGGGGCGAGCTGCCCCTGGACAGCCCCATCACCCTGTACTTTAACCAGGCCATGGATCGCGCCTCGGTCGAAGCGGCCCTGGATTCTCCCCTAAGCGGCAGCCTCACCTGGCTGGACGATTCCACCCTCAGCTTCACCCCTGCCAAACCGCTCCAGCCTAACAGCCTGGTATCGCTAAACCTGGGCGAAACCGCCCGCAGCGCCCAGGGTCAGACCCTCGCCGCTCCGGTCCGCCTGGAATATCAGACCGCCGGTCACCTGGAGCTGGTCCAGCGCCTGCCTGCCCCGGATATCAACGACGTCGATCCCAGCTCGGCAGTGGTCGCTTCCTTCAGCCGTCCCGTTGTCGCCCTGGGCGCCGCTCCGGACAGCCTGCCGCCCGCCT
>JAJZSS010000078.1:0-1082 GCA_021849525.1 Chloroflexota bacterium | reverse complement strand
TCTTCTACCCACAGCCCGCCCTCCTGGGCGGCGAGACTTATACCGTCCAGGTTGATCCCACCCTGCACAGCACCGATGGCAGCCCGCTGGGCGGCGAGACGGACTGGGTCTTTTATACCGCCCTCCCACGCCTGTTGAGCGTTACCCCATCTCCAGATACTCCTGACCTGCGCCCGGACGGCACCCTGGAATTGACTTTCAACCAGCCCATGGACCCCGCCTCCACCGAAGCTGCCTTCAGTCTGCGCACCGCCTCGGGAGAGAACATCCTCGGCAGTTTCTCATGGAACGATGACCTCACCACCCTGACCTTCACCCCTGCGGCCTTGATGGGGCGCGGTCTCAGTCTGGAACTCAGGCTGGGCGAAGCGGCCCTTGGAGCGGGGGGTACTCCCCTCAGCGATCCGTTCATCGCACTTTACGAGGTTTACCCGGCGCTGGCGGTAACCAGTTCTACGCCTGGATCAGGAGGCATGATTCAACCAGATCGCACCGTCGCCATTAATCTCTCTGCACCCATCGACGAAGACACGCTGAAAACCGCTCTGACCATCACCCCTGCTGTGCCCAACCTGAGCACCTGGTGGAATAGCTGGGACCTCTCTTTAAATATCAATGGCTCCTTTGCTCCCAACACCGATTATCAGCTCAGTCTCTCCACCGACTTGCAAGATGAGTGGGGAGGGGCCCTGAACCAGCCATACACGCTTGCCTTCCGCACGGGCAGCGTTTCGCCCTCCTTCCTCGTACCGCTGGGCAGTAATGTGCTTTTCCTCTCCAGCACTGACCGCTTTCTCCCGGCCCGCGCTACCAATATCTTCAATGCCAGTGTCAGCCTGGGTGCCATCACCCTCGACGATTTCTTCTCGATGGTCCGCTCCGGCGGCTACCAGGTGATCGAGAGCTTCCAGCCCGCCCGGCCGCTCACCTGGACCCAGGCCTTGAATACCCGGGCGGATGTCAACGAAACTGTCCAGGTCCGGCTGAATCCCGACGGGACGCCGCTCGCTCCCGGGCTGTACTTTATGCGCCTGAGCTTCGAAAGCTCGACCTTCGCCAGTGGCCCCTTCATCCTAGTGGTC
>JAJZSS010000077.1 GCA_021849525.1 Chloroflexota bacterium | reverse complement strand
AGATATTCCTGGATGGTATCGGCAGCCGCAGCCAGTTTACCTTGCGCTGCCTGGAGGTCCCCTCCGCACAGGACAACCGCTGCCAGCAGGTTGGTTGCCAGCATATTGAGGTAGGTGCGCGTGCTGACGGTTGCCTCCACTCCGGCGTAGATCGGCAAACAGGCGTCAGCTGCCACAGCCAGCGGGCTCTCGATATCATTTACACTTGCCAGGGTGCATGCCGGAGGAGTCGCTTGAGTTTTTTCCAACAGACGCACAACCTCGATGCTGCGCCCGGACTGCGAATTCAGCCACAGCAGGCTGCGCCTACCGATCAACCCGGATGAATAGTGCAGCAATTCGGCGGCATTGACCAGCATTACCGGGATCGAAAGGCTGGTCAGGTATAAATAAGCCGGGTAGGCAGCATTATAAGAGGCACCCATCCCGGTGATCAGAATGCGGTCGAATTCGTTCTGGTCCAATCCCTCCTGGACACGTCTCAGGTTTTCCACCGAAAAGTTACTCAGCGCCAGGCGTAACGCCGCGGGCTGAGTAAGGATATCTTGAATATATGGATTCATACAGGATTTCTACGCCGATCGACCGGGCGCCTGGAGGGACGCCCATACTGAGGCGCCAATGGCGCCGGCATTGTCGCCAAGCTCACCCAGAACAATCTCCACCTGGTCCACATCCATGATATGCGTCCGCTCACGCATGGTACGGGTCATGGGATCGAGCAGCAGCCTGCCGGCCCGCGAAACGCCGCCGGACAGGATGATGCGCTGCGGGGCAACAGCAGAGCAAATGCTCGAGGCTGCCACACCCAGATAGAAGCCCGCCTGGTTGAAGATCCCCAGGGCGATCTGATCGCCGGCTTCAGCTGCTTTGGCGATTAATGCGGGAGTGATCCGGTTCAGATCATTTTCGCACAGCTCGGCAATCTGGGTGGTTAACCCCTGGGCAACAGCTTTGATCCCCATCACCCGGATCGCCGGACCTGAAGCAAACACTTCCAGGCAGCCGTAATTGCCGCAGCCGCAGCGCGGCCCATTATGATCGATGGTCATATGTCCCAGCTCACCGGCTGTGCCACCGCTCCCCTGGTGCAGGCGCCCATCCACCACCAGACCGCCGCCAATCCCGGTTCCCAGGGTAAATACTGCCAGGGTATCCAGCCCTTTCCCGGCGCCAAACCGCCATTCACCCAACGTGATCGAACGGGCGTCATTCAGAATAGCCGTCGGTAGATCCATCAAGTTGGAGATGGTGGCGACCAGGGGGACATGCGGCCAGGTGCCCGACAGGTTAGGGAGGAAAAGCGTTTCTCCTTTCTTCAAGTCAAGCATGCCCGGCACGCCGATGCCAATCCCCCCAATGGCATCCCTCTGCAGGCCAGTTTCTTGGATGACCTGCAAGAACAGCCCGGCCATGCGCGCCATCACCGCCGCATGCCCTTCGCGAGCCAGGGTCGCGATCGATAACTGGTTGAGCACTTTGCCGCTGTCGACATCGACAATCGCAGCGCGCAGGTTGGTACCACCCAGGTCACAGCCGATGTAGTATTTCATATAAAAAACCCTTTCCCCCTCTCCTGGATGATCCGAAGAGGGGGGAACCATACTAAAGAAAGGCACAGGTAAAGGCCATGGGTAATTGATGCAATCCGTTTAATGAATATACGGTTTCAGTATATCGCGGGAGAGATAAAAACCGCGCTTGACAAGCGCCTCGTCGCCTTCATATACGCGGTCTTCATGCTCAATACTGACCACGCCGTCGTAGCGAGCAGCCGTAAGCGCCGCAAAGAATTTCGGCCAATCCATATCACCCAGGCCGGGCAGGCGTGGAACCTGCCAGCCCATCCCTTGTGACAGGACGCCGTGATTGTACAGGCCCTCGCGATCGATATGCAGGTCTTTAGCGTGGACATGAAAAATCTTCGAGCCAAATTCACGCACCACGCGCTCCACATCGATCATCTGCAGCACCAGGTGAGATGGATCGAGATTCAGGCCGAAATTATCGTCGGGGATGATCTCCCACATCTTGCGCCAGATCGCCGGGGTCGAAGCCAGGTTGTTACCGCCCGGCCATTCGTCCAGCGAGAAGATCATCGGGCAGTTTTCGATGGCGATCTTAATCCCGTGTTCTTTGGCAAATTTGACAATCGGCGGCCAGATCCTGGCATAATCTTCGAAATTTTGCGGCACAGTTTTATTCTTATCTTTGCCGATAAATGTACCCACCGCAGGGGTTTCCAGCAGGGCGGCTGCCTCGATTACTTTCTTCAGATGTTCAATTACCGTTTCACGATGGTCGGCATCCGGATGGAGCGGGTTGGGATAATACGCCAGGGATGAGATTGGCAGGCCGTAGCCGTCCAGCATTTTGCGGATCTCACGGGCTTTGGCTTTATCCAGATTATTCACGTCGATATGGGTCACCCCGGCATAGCGGCGGGTAGCCTTGCCAACCGGCCAGCAGGCAATCTCGATCGCCTGGAAACCGGTCTCCGCGCCCCATTTAGCTACCCGTTCGAGGTCGCTGTCAGGAAATGCTGCAGTCAAAAATCCTAGTTTCATGGGTTCGTCTCCTCGTTTTTATCGGTCGTAATCGATTGCTTATTATTCGACTCTCAAGCGCCAGGCATCTTACTCGACTTTGACCCACTGGCGCTGTTTGGCGCTCTTTTCGATCGCCTCACACAGAACCATTTCATAGTGCCCATCGGCAAAGGTGGGGAAATCAGGTTTTTTGGTGAAATCACCGGCGAAAATATAATCGTATACTTTCTTGCTCAGCTGCTTGAACGTATCCGGAAAGCCCTCGGCATGCCCGCCGGGATAGGATGCCACCTGGCGCGCCTCAGGGCTCAGCAGGGAGGGATCCTTGAGCAGCACCTGGTTGGGGGCAGTACGGTGACCAATCCACAATTCATTCGGGCGCTCTCCATCCCAGGCCAGCGAGGATTTCGAGCCATTAATCTCAAAGAACAACCGGTTCTTGCGCCCCGAGGCCACCTGCGCCACCGTCACCACCCCGCGCACGCCGTTTTCGTAGTGGAGCAAGATTGTGGCGTAATCTTCCGTGGCGATGGGCTGATCGATATAATCGGAGGGCTGGAGGATCTTGCCGGTGAAGGTTTCCAGCGGCTTACCTGGTTTCTTGCGGGTCTTGTGGTAGGTTTTGAAATCGGCGTACACTTCCTCGACGCGCAGCCCGGTGATGAAGGTCATCAAGTCCAGCCAGTGGGAGCCAATATCGCCTACCGCCCGCAGGCTCCCGCCCTGGTCGGCTTCCAGGCGCCAGTTCCAGTCAGTTTCGAAGAGCAGCCAGTCCTGGAGATACGAGCCCTGCAGGATAAACAAATCGCCAATTTCGCCGCTCTGCACCAGGCTGCGGGCATGCTGCACCATGGGGTACATACGGATATTGAAATTGATGGCGTTGACTTTCCCTGTCTCTGCCGCCAGTTTCACCAGCTCGGCTGATTCGACTGCCGTCATCGCCAGCGGCTTTTCGCATATCACGTGCTTACCAGCCAGGAGGGCAGCCTTGGCATGGGGGTGGTGCAGCACATTGGGCGTCGCCAGATGGACCACATCGATCTCAGGGTCAGCCAGCAGAGCTTCATAAGAGGCGTAAGCACGGGGGATGCTCAGCTCGGCTGCTTTGATCTGGGCTGTTTCCAGGGTCGATTCAACCAGCCCCACCACCTGGATGCCATTGCGGCGCAGCCCTTCGATATGCGCCGGTCCAATAAAGCCGGTCCCAACCACGCCGACCCCAATCGTCTGTTTGGTGAGTTGTTTTGGCATCATTCTCTCCGTAAGATTATCGCCGGGTAATTAATAGCCACGACCGAGATTCGGCTCGACGGTATTCGCCGAATCTTCCCTGGGCCGCTTCTCAAATTCATCCAGAATCGCTGCTGTTGCCGTCGCACCACAGCGGGTAACGCCAGCGTCGATCACAGCCAGCAGGGCGTCCAGCGTGCGTACGCCGCCTGCCGCCTTTACCTGGACTTTCTCGCTGACCGTGGCACGCATCAGGCGTAAATCTTCCAGGGTCGCGCCGCTGGGTGCGAACCCGGTGGATGTCTTGACCCAGTCTGCCCCGGCGGCTTCGGCCAGCTTGCACGCCAGGACCTTCTGCTCGTCGGTCAGATAAGCATTTTCAAGGATCACTTTGACCTTCGCCCCACGGGCATGGGCGGCATCACAGACCGCCTGGATGTCGGCCTGGACATAATCGGCTTTGCCCGAACGCAGCTGGCCGATATTCAACACCATATCCAGCTCCACTGCGCCGTCATCGATAGCTGCGTTGGCCTCAGCTACTTTGACAGCGGTCAGATTGCTGCCATGGGGGAAGCCAACCACTGTGCTTACTTTCACATCGCTGCCTTTAAGGATTTTCGAAGCAATCCGGACATGGCAGGGTTTCACACATACCGTCGCCGTATTGTATTTCGCGGCCAATTTGCAGCCATCCATCACATCCTGCTCGGTTAATTCGGGTTTGAGCAAGGAATGGTCGATGACTTTGGCCAGCTGACCATAAGTAATTGTTTTGCTTGATAGGACATGCATCTCATTTCTCCAAATTCTATAAACACCGGATAAGTTTATTTCTTCCACAAATCAATGGGCTTGCTGACCACTGGCGGGTTGTAAGGCCATTCGATCTTGCGCCCTTCACCGGCCGATTGGTAAGCGGCGTACATGATCTTCAAGACTTCGCGCCCATCCTCGCCGGTTTCCAGGCAGGTTTCTTTGCCCAGCACACAGTTTACGAAGTGCTGCATCTCCTGGGGGAAGCCGTAATTCCAGATTTCCTCGAACATGGTGAAGGTATAACCACGGGTGGTCCCGGCTTTCTCCACTGCGTAACCATAGCCTTCCTCGCTGTAGGTGAGCAGCGAGCTGCCGCGCAGCAGGTCGGCCCGGGTATGGCCCTTCTTGCCATACACCTCGCAGCGATCATCCACGCCGCCGCCTTTAGCCCAGCTGTTTTCCAGCATGGCGATCTTGCCACCCTCGTACTCGACGATGGTGTAGGCATGATCTTCGCCCTGGGTGCGATCCTGGTGGAGATAAGTTCCCATGAAGGCAGTCACGCTTTTAACCCTGGGTTTTCCCAGGATCCAGCGCGTATATTCAATCGAATGGCATCCCATATCGAGCAGCACGCCCCCGCCCGAGCGGTTCACATCCCAGAACCAGTCCATATGTGGGCCGGGATGCTCCTCGGATTGCTTGGCGAGGAAGGGCTCGCCTATGGCGCCTTCAGCGATGAGGGTTTTGACACGCACATACTTGGGAGCAAATAACAACTCTTCAGCGTACATCAGGAGCACGCCGGCCTTCTGGCAGGCTTCGATCATCTCATCCGCCTGCTCCAGGGTAACACACAGCGGCTTTTCGATGATAACATGCTTGCCAGCTCTGGCGGCATCCACGACCACCTGGTGGTGCAGGTCATTGGGAATGCCAATATCAATCACGTCGATGTCTTTGTCCTGCAGCATCTGGCGATAATCGGCATAAGCTGCCGGGATGCCGCGCTCTTCCGCAAATTTGCCCGCATTATGGGGGCTGGCGACGGCAACCACCTCAGCGTCGCGCACCCAGTTTTTGAAGGATGCGTGGTGAATATCGCCCACAAATCCGGTTCCGACAATACCAACTTTTACGGTTTTGGTCATGGAAGACCTCCTTTTATTTTCTGGATTGACTTAATTTTCTGGTTATTGGCGCAGCGTTTTTTGCCGCCCGTAGATTGAGATCAGGATCAACAGCGTCGCACCCAGGACCATCCGGCGCACAGAATCGGGCATTTGCATGGTGGTCAGCAGGCTGGTGATCAGAGTCAGCACAATGGCGCCGGCCATCGTCCCCCAGTAACTGCCCTTGCCACCCGAGAGCAGGGTTCCCCCTACTGCGACTGCGGCAATCGAGGGAAACAAAAACGGTTGGCCCAGGGCAATGAACACCACCCCGGTATTCCCAACGACCAGAAAGCCGCCGAATCCGGCCAGGGCGCCGGCCAGAGCGTAGGTCGCCAGGTTCATTCCGATCACATTAACGCCGGAGAGCTTGGCCGTCACCCGATTGGTGCCGATCGCAAAGAGATTCTTGCCGAATGTGGTACGCTCCAGAAGCAGCCACATCAGTAAACCAAAGATCAGCCAGATCACCAGGGCGCTGGGGATTGGGATGCCTGGCGCCACCGGGCGGGCGATCAGGCGCGTCATAATCGGAGCGACTTTCCCGCTGACATTGCCGTGATTGATGACCAGGATCAGCCCGGTCACCACCCCAGACATCCCCAGGGTCATCACAAACGGCGATATTTTCAAGAAGGTGACACCCACGCCATTTAAAAAGCCAATCACCGCCCCGACTGCCAGGGAGATCAGCAGCGCCACCAACACTTTATCATTATTCCCGCTGACGTATACATAGGTCAAAATGGCGGTTAAAGTGACCACCGAACCTGCTGAAAGGTCGATACCTTCAAAGCCGCTGATGATCACCAGGGTTTGCCCGGCGGCAATAACGCCCAGGAATACGGATAACCGCAGGATATTCGTTGCCTGGGCCAGTGCAACTTTCAGATCACTGCCGTAGCCATTGGGCAGCAGGCCTGAGAGAATAAAGAGCACAACGGCCAGAAGCAGCGCGGCGACCGGTGGGGAGATCGAGAACTTTCTCATTGTCGCCTCCTGAACAGGTTAATGATCCCGGGCGCTGCCAGGGCTACCACGATGATCGCCGCTTTGGCAAACGTTTCCCACCAGGTAACGATGCCGGCAAAAGAGATGATGTTCTGGATCAACCCCAGCGTGATCGCTCCCATAATCGGTCCGACTACCCCGCCAATTCCACCGCTCATCGCCGTCCCGCCGATCACCACCCCGGTAATGGAATTCAGGGTCATCGCCGAGCCGATATCGGCATTTCCCGATCCGCTCAACATAGTGATGGCGATGCCAGAGAATGCGGCCATCACCCCGGAGATGATATAGGTACTGAAAATTACTTTGTTCACCGGAACTGCGGATTCATAGGCTGCCTGAGCGTT
>JAJZSS010000076.1 GCA_021849525.1 Chloroflexota bacterium | reverse complement strand
GGTCGCCGGCGGTTTGCGCATCGATATGGCTTCATTCCGCTCCCTGGCTGCCTTTGCCCAGTTCGGCTCCGACCTGGACAAAGCCACTCAGCAGCAGCTCAGCCGCGGCCTGCACCTGCAGGAAATCCTCAAGCAGCCCCAGTACGAGCCGATGTCGCTTGAAAACCAGGTCATCGAGATCTTCGCCGGAACGCGTGGCTTTACCGACAGCGTTCCGCTGGAGAAGATGGCAGCCTGGGAGGCTGCACTGCTGCGCTTTATGGAAAGCAACTACCCGGAGATCGGCAAGGATATCGCTGCTCGCAAGCAAATCGTTCCCGAGACCGAGCAGAAACTGCGCGCCGCGCTCGATTCCTTTATGAGCACCTGGAGCTAACCGAACCTCATCTGCTGCAAAACAGGACTCTGAGATATGGCCAATGCTCGAGAAGTCAGACTCCGCATCCGGAGTGTAAAAAATATTTCGAACGTCACGCGGGCGATGCAGGCGGTCAGCGCCAGTAAAGTGCGCAAGTCCACCGAGGCATTAATACGCACCCGCCCGTACGCCACAAAAGCCTGGCAGGTGCTCACCCATATTGCCGGGCAGCCCGGGCGTGAACAGATGCATCCGCTGCTCGTTCAGCGCCCCAGCGTAAATCGCGTTCTGGTGGTGCTGCTGACCGGCGACCGCGGGCTGGCAGGCGCTTTCAGCTCCAATATTGTGCGCTTTGCCGCCCAAAAATTTGATAATTACCCCGTCCCGGTGGATTATGTGGCGGTGGGGCGAAAAGGTCGCGACCTGCTGTTTCGCCGCCGTAAATCGGTGATTGCCGAGTTCAGCAATCTTCCAGCAGCCCCGTCTTTTGGGGATGTCTCGGCGATCGGGCGAATTGCCGTCGAAGAATTCCTGTCCGGTAAAGTGGATGAAGTCTATTTGCTGTACACCGATTACATCAACATGGCCCGCCAGGTGCCGGATATGAAAAAGCTGCTGCCCCTCGAAGTGACCAATGCTGAAGGACGGGTGCAGGACTTTCAGGCTGCCCACCGTGGACCGGCTGCCACGTACCTGTATGAACCCGATGAGATGGCGATCCTGGATGATCTCATCCCCCGCTTCACATCCCTCCAGGTTTACCAGGCTATCCTGGAATCATTAGCCAGCGAGCATGCGGCGCGCATGGTAGCAATGAAGAATGCGACCGACAGCGCTTCTGCCCTGGCAGATACCCTGCTCCTCGAGTACAACAAGGTCCGCCAGCAGGGGATTACCAACGAAATTCTCGATATTGTGGGCGGCGCAGAAGCGCTCGGCTCATCCTGATTGATTTAATCGCGCATCGAGCAACTAACTTATTTCGGAGGCGAGAGAATGGCAAAAGCAACCGGGCGTGTGGTGCAAATTCTTGGCGGTGTGGTGGATGTCGAATTCCCAGCCGACGCAATGCCTGAAATTTATGAAGCAGTCAATGTTCCCCTGGATAACGGGAATACACTGGTATTAGAAGTTGAAAAGCACATGGGCGATCAGATTGTCCGCACGGTGGCGATGGACTCTACCGATGGCCTGCAGCGCGGGCGAGCGGCTTATGCGACCGGCGCGGCGATTAAAGTGCCAGTTGGTCCGGCTACCCTGGGGCGGGTGTTCAATGTGCTGGGTAAGGCAGTTGATGGACTGGGCCCGGTTGATACCGACCAGTTCCTGCCCATTCACCGCCCGGCACCGCCATTTTCAGAACAATCCACCCGGGTTGAAGTCTTTGAAACCGGCGTTAAAGTGATTGATTTGATTGCTCCTTTTACCAAGGGCGGTAAGACCGGCATCTTCGGCGGCGCCGGAGTGGGAAAGACCGTTATCATTATGGAGTTGATCCGCTCGATTGCTGCCGTACACCAGGGCAACTCGGTCTTTGCCGGGGTGGGAGAGCGCACTCGTGAAGGCACCCAGCTTTACCGTGAAATGCTTGAATCGGGCGTTATGAAGGACACTGTCATGGTCTTCGGACAGATGAACGAGCCGCCCGGCGTGCGCCTGCGCGTAGCGCTTTCGGCGCTTTCGATGGCGGAATATTTCCGCGATGCCGGTCGCGATGTGCTGCTCTTCATCGATAATATCTTCCGCTTTTCCATGTCTGGCTCGGAAGTCTCGGCCCTCTTAGGCCGCATGCCTTCGGCGGTGGGTTACCAGCCGACCCTGGCAACGGAAATGGGCGAGCTGCAGGAACGAATCACCTCCACCCGCGGCGGCTCTATCACTTCGATGCAGGCCGTGTACGTCCCTGCCGATGACTATTCCGATCCGGCCCCGGTAGCAACCTTTACCCACCTGGATGCCACCATCGCCCTGGAGCGCTCGATCGCTGAAAAAGGCATCTACCCGGCGGTCGATCCGCTGTCATCGACCTCCCGCATCCTGGACCCGAATATTGTGGGCCTCGACCACTATAATACCGCCCGCGAAGTCCAGCAGGTGCTGCAGCGCTACAAGGATTTGCAGGACATCATCGCCATCCTGGGCGTGGATGAGCTCTCCGAAGACGACAAGCTGATCGTCTCCCGGGCGCGCAAGATCGAGCGATTCTTCTCGCAGCCCATGTATGTGGCTCAGCAGTTCACCGGCCGCGAAGGACGCTATGTGCCCCTGCGCGATACGGTGCGCGGCTTCCGCGAGATCCTGGATGGCAAGCACGACGACGTGCCCGAGCAGGCCTTCGTCATGGCCGGCGATATCGACGAGGTGGTCGAGCGGTCGCGCCAGATGGCGGCTGCCTAGCCATAATGGTCGCTTGAACTGAGGTATTCATGCCAATACGCTGTGAAATTGTGTCCCAGGACCGGATGGTCTTCGAAGGCGATGCAGATATCGTTGTCCTGCCGGGTATGGAAGGTGAGATGGGTATCTTGCCCAACCATGCACCCCTGCTGACCACCTTGAACATGGGCATCTTGAAAGTCCGTTATAAAGGTGAGGAGCAGTACTTCACCATTTCCGGCGGTGTGGCCGAAGTACAGCCCGATATCATCACGGTGCTGGCGAATGCAGCCGAAAACGTCAATGAGATCGATCTCGCCCGGGCTGAGGAATCTCGCCGCCGGGCGGAAGAGACGCTGGCAAAAGGACCGCCGCCCGACACCGACACCTTCCTGGCGATGGAAGCTGCCCTGCGCCGCTCGAATCTGCGCCTGGAAGCTGCCCATCGCTACCGCCGTTCCCATCCCCGGCCAGGAAGCTCAACCGAAAAGTAAGAGCTCACCTCTATGCCTGTATTTTCAAAAGATCTTGGAATCGACCTGGGAACCATGTATACGCGGGTGGTTTCCGGCAACCAGTTATTAATTGAAGAACCGACCGTCGTCGCCATTGTGGTCGATGAGCAAAAATTAGTTGCCTGGGGGCAGGAAGCGTTTGATATGTTCGGGCGGGTGCCGGACTCGATGGAAGTTACCCGCCCCATGTTGAACGGCGTGATCGCCGATTATGAAGTCACCGAGCATATGCTGCGCTACCTGCTGCGCAAGATCTCCAATCGCCTGTTCCCGCCTCGCATTATGATCACGGTCCCCTACGGGGTGACCAGTGTCGAATCACGCGCCGTGCACGAGGCTGCCCTGAACGCAGGCAGCCGGGATGTCAATTTAATCCCTCAGCCACTGGCTGCGGCTCTGGGGATCGATCTCCCCATCAGCACCCCTTCTGGCAATATGATCCTGTGCCTGGGCGGCGGGGCTACCCAGGCGGCTGTCCTGGCGATGTATGGGATCGTTACCGCCGAGACCCTGCGCTCCGGGGGCATGGCGATGGACGAGGCAGTGGTCAATTATGTGCGCAAGAAATATGGGGTCATCATCGGGCAGCTGACAGCCGAGCAGGTGAAGATCCGGGTCGGCGCAGCAGTTCCCCAGGACGAAGAATTGACCATCGAAATTCAGGGCCAGGACCAGGTGACTGGCCTGCCCCGCCCGGTGACCATGACCACTGGTGAGGTGGTTGAAGCGATCCAGGATGCGCTGGCAAATATCATCGAAACCGCCCGGAGGGTGCTGGAAAAGACGCCCCCGGAGCTGGTATCCGATATTATCGATCGCGGCGTCGCCCTGACCGGCGGCGGCTCGAAACTGCGCGGCATCGATAAGCTGCTCACCAAAGAACTGGGCGTGCCGGCTTATCTGGTGGATAACCCCACCAGCTGCACGGCAGAAGGCGCTGCCCGCGGGTTCAGCGTCTTTGGCCTGATCCGGCGCAACTTACCCCACGCCTGAAAATTAATCCAGATAGTAGGTCATCCGCTGCAGGTGGGTGGCAGGGTCGGTGTTTTGCACCCGGACCTCGGACGGCACGTTGAGCGATAAAGGTGCATAATTCAGGATCGCCTTGACCCCGGCTTTGACCAGCAGATCCGCCACGGCTTGAGCCTGGTCGGCTGGGACGGTAATCATGGCGACCTGGATGCCTTCTTTGCGAATTGTCTCTTCGAGGGTGGCGATATCCAGGACCGTGAAATTCCCGATTTTTTTGCCGATCTTCGCCGGGCTGTTATCGAACAACATGGTGACCTGAAAGCCGCGATTGGCAAAGCCCTGGTAGGCAGCCACCGCACTACCGATATCGCCGGCTCCGACGACAGCCACACTCCACACCCGGTCGACCTTCAATATTTTCCGGATTTGATCCTGCAGGAAATCGATATGGTACCCGGTGCCTTGCTTACCGAATTCGCCAAATTGGGAGAGATCTTTGCGAATCTGGGCTGCCGAGATACCCAGCCGCTCGCCCAATTCTTGCGAGGAGGTCACCTGGCGGCCTTCGTTGGTCATGTGCTGCAGGGCGCGCAGGTATAAAGGAAGCCGGCCGACCACGATATCGGGAATCAACTTTTCTTCCATGTTCGTCACTCTCCTGGGATGCTCAAGGATTGGCCGTCGGAATATGTCCCCACTGGTCGGTACCGCAGCGTAGGTGCCCTGTCAGACGGGTGGGCCAGTTTAAATCTACCACATTTTGGCTCATTGTGCAAATAACCACAAGAAATGAACAAGCCGGGTGCAAATAGAAGCCCGCAGCCGCGCAAACCGGGCGCCAGCCAGGTGGAAAACTTCTCCCCGGACCTCGGGATGGTATAATTCTTGTGCGAATCGGCAGGCATGACTGAAATTCTTGCTGCAGCACTGCCGGATTATTTTAAGGAATTAAACGATGTTCATCGATCAAGCAGATATTTATGTCCGGTCGGGCAAGGGTGGAGATGGCTCGGTGCATTTCCGCCGTGAAAAATTCGTTCCTCGGGGTGGACCAGATGGCGGCGATGGCGGGCGAGGCGGCGATGTTGTCTTCGAAGTACAGCCCACTTTAAACACCCTTTCTGCCTTTCGCCGCAATTCGAAGTATCTGGCGGAACCCGGCAAGAACGGCGCCAAGCAGAATATGTCGGGTAGATCCGGGCAGGATCTGGTGATTCCAGTGCCGCCGGGGACGCTGATTTATGATCGCGGCACCGGCGAGCTGCTGGGGGACCTGGTCGAGCCCGGGCAGCGCCTGGTAATAACTAAAGGCGGCCGGGGTGGGCGCGGTAACAGCCATTTCGTGTCTTCTGTCCACCAGGTTCCGCACGTGGCAGAACGCGGCGCGCCGCCAGAAGAGCGCAACCTGCGCCTGGAGCTGAAATTGATCGCCGATATTGGGATTGTGGGTGTGCCCAATGCCGGTAAATCGACCTTCCTGGCGGCTGTGACCAATGCCAGACCCAAGATTGCCTCCTATCCGTTTACCACGCTCGAGCCGAACCTTGGCGTGGCTGAGCTGGACCCGGAAACCAACCTGGTGTTGGCGGATATCCCCGGCCTGATCGAAGGCGCCCATCTGGGTATTGGTCTGGGGCACGATTTTCTGCGCCATATCCAGCGCACGCGGGTGCTGATCCACCTCCTGGATGGCCTGGCGGAAGATCCACTGCTCGATTATGCCCAGATCAACAGCGAGCTGGCGTTATTCGATCCGCACCTGGCCGAAAAATCCCAGGTGGTGGCGGTCAACAAAATGGACCTGTTGGAAGTGCAGGAGCGCTGGCCTGGCCTGCAAAAAGCCCTCAAGCGCAAGGGAATCCAGGCGCTGGGCGTATCCGCAGTTGCCGGGACCAATGTGCGCCCGGCGCTGTACCAGGCTGCCCAGCTTTTGCAAACCGCGCCCGCGGTCGAAGTGGTGACCACCATGCCGGTCTACCGCCTGGATCAAGACCCGAATGAATTCCGCATTGAGCGCGATCAGGATGGCTGGCGGATCAGCGGCGAGGCGATTGAACGGGCGGCTTCGATGACTTATTGGGGCGAGATAGAATCCATCCGCCGCTTCCAGCGGATCCTGGAGCGGGTGGGGATCGACGCCGCGCTGCGGGAGGCCGGCGTGCAGCCGGGCAATACCGTCTATATCGGCGAGTATGAGCTGGAGTGGAGCGATTAGCTGCTGAACCATGAAAATAGGGGTCTTCGGCGGGTCGTTCGATCCGCCCCACATCGCTCACCTGATCCTGGCACAGGAAGCCTGCAACCAGCTTGGATTGGAGCGCGTGTTGTGGGTGCTCACTCCCGATCCACCTCATAAACACGGCCGCCGGATGACTCCCGCCCCCCTGCGGTGGGAGATGCTCCAGCTGGCGCTGCTCAGTAACCCCCGCTTCATCCCTTCGCGGATCGATATCGATCGCCCGCCGCCGCAGTATGCGGTGGATACCCTCCGCTTGCTGGGGCTAGCCTATCCTGAAGCAGAGCTGATCTATCTGATCGGCGGGGATTCGCTGCGCGATCTGCCGACCTGGCGCAACCCGCAGGGTGTGATCGCCGCCCCTGCAGCCCTGGGGGTCTTTCGCCGGCCGCGGGTTCGCATCGATCTGGCGCGCCTGGAAAGCCAGCTGCCGGGTTTAACCGCCAAAATCCGCTGGGTGGAGGCTCCCCGCCTGGACATCTCGGCAACCCGGGTTCGCCGCCTGGCAGGGGCGGGGATGGATTTTCGCTACTATGTCCCCGACGCAGTCCATAATTACATAATCAAAAATAGCCTTTACCAGCCGGTTTGAACCGGTCAGTCTACCCTCTGCCTCCGCCTGGAAAAATAAATTCTAAAGCTCTTTGCATGCTCTCGTCATAGACCGGGTCATAGTCGTGC
>JAJZSS010000075.1 GCA_021849525.1 Chloroflexota bacterium | reverse complement strand
GGCTGGTAAGTCTGGTAAGGTGTAGGCTTATGGCAACTCAGAAATCTCGTTCCGTGGCGCGTCAACATCGCCATGCCCGGGTTCGCAAGAATCTGTCTGGCACGAATGAACGACCACGTTTAAATGTATATCGCAGTACTGCGGAGATCTATGCGCAGGTTATCGATGATATTGCGGGCAACACGCTGGTCTCGGCCTCCTCGGTCGACCACGAACTGCGCGCCCGGATGGCAGGGCTGAAGAAAAGTGAGCAGGCCCGCCTGGTGGGCGAGGCGATTGCCAAACGCGCTCTGGAAAAAGGAATCAAAACGGTCGTCTTCGACCGGGGTGGTTTCCGATACCAGGGGCGGGTAAAAGAGTTGGCTGATGCAGCTCGCAAAGGCGGCCTGGAGTTCTAAGTAAGGGTTAATCGGCGTTTGGCGCTGGTGATAACCTTTACAAGGAGAGAAATATGTCAGACTACGAGTTTTCGGAATTTCAACAACCTGAATTGGACGAGCGTGTTGTAGATATTGCCCGGGTTGCCAAAGTTGTTAAAGGCGGTCGCCGGTTTTCCTTCCGTGTGACCGTTGTAGTGGGCGATAATCGTGGCAGCGTGGGGATCGGGATTGGCAAAGCCAATGCTGTACCCGACGCGATGCGCAAGGCTTCTGAACAGGCCCGCCGCAATATCCACAAAGTCTCGGTTTACAAAACAACGGTGCCGCATGAAGTGATCGGCAAGGTCTCTGGTGCACGTGTGCTGCTGAAACCAGCTTCGGCTGGTACAGGTGTTATCGCTGGCGGCGGTGTGCGTGCAGTATTAGAAGCAGCTGGTGTCACGGATATTCTGACCAAATCCTTGGGCAGCAATAATATCCTGAATGTGGTTCTTGCCACGATGGATGCGCTGGACCAACTCAAATCGCCGCAGGATGAAGCAGCGCGGCGGGGTAAGCCGGTGAAGGATTTGATGCCGTTCTGGGAGCGCAGGTAAGATGTCGAACGCGCCAACAAATACCGCTAAAGTTGTCCGGGTCACGCTCGTCAAGAGCCCGATTGGCTACGCCAAACAGCAGAAAGCCACGGTGCGTGCTTTAGGACTGACAAAGATGCTTCAGACAGTGGAGCATGTCGATTCTGCCACACTGCGTGGGATGCTGGCCAAGGTCCCCCATCTGGTGGCTGTGGAAGAAAAGTAGGTAAGCATATGAAACTGCACGATCTAAAACCTCAAGAGGGATCGAAGAAAAACCGAAAGCGGGTTGGACGAGGGATCTCAGCGGGGCAGGGTAAAACAGCTGGTCGTGGAACCAAAGGCCAGGGCGCGCGTTCTGGTGGTCCTGCCCGTCTATACCATCAGGGCGGTAACCTGCCTTTCTTCCGCCGCTTACCATTCAAGCGTGGTGAAGGCTTTACTCCAATCCACCGTGTTGAGTATAACGAAGTCAATCTTGATCAGCTGAGCGAGTTCAACGCCGGTCAGGAAGTAAGCCCAACCAGCCTGACTGGTGCGCGTTTGCTGCGCGATCCTCGCAACCCTGTAGCCATTCTGGGGCGTGGTGATGTCAATGTTGCGCTCAAGGTGAGCGCTCATCGTGTGACCAAGGCTGCTCAGGCCAAGATTGAAGCTGCCGGCGGCAGTGTTGAGATCCTGGATCTGGGCTAGACCTGACAAGGAGCTATTGCTATGAAGCGGTCGGCTTGGCGCTATCTGTGGTCTGCACAGGACATTCGCCGGAAACTGCTCATCACGCTGGGGATCCTGGCGATCTACCGCCTGGCGGCACATGTACCTGTGCCAGGCGCGGATCGAGATGTAATCGCCGGTATTCTACAGGGTGGGGGGGCGCAAGGCACTCTGGTAGGAATCCTGGATTTGCTCTCTGGGGGCACGGTGTCTAACTTCTCTGTGCTGGCGATGGGGGTTTACCCCTACATCACCGCCCAGATTATCCTCCAACTGCTGGTGCCGATTATCCCGGCGCTCCAAAAGCGGATGGAGGAAGATCCACGTGAAGGTCGTAAGTGGATGGAAAAATGGACCTATTACCTGGCAGTGCCGATGGCACTGCTCCAGGCGATTGGTCAGATCAATATCTTTTCGTCCTTCGCCGGCCAACCAATCATCGAGAACTTTGGTTTTAGCGGGCCTAACATTATCCCCTCCCTGACCATTGTGCTTTCCATGACTGCTGGCACGATGTTCGCCATCTGGCTGGGTGAATTGATCTCTGAATTTGGGATCCGCAATCAGGGCCTGTCGTTGATCATCTTTGCTGGCATTGTTACTCAAATTCCTGCCAATATTGTCACTCTGTGGGCAGACGAACAACGTCGGTTCATTACTATCCCCATCTTGTTGATCATGATGGTGTTGATCATCTTCGCAATTGTTTTTGTCCAGCAAGGCCGCCGGAATGTCCCGGTCATGTACCCCGGTCGCCGCATGGGCAACCGCATGTCAATGCCGGTCAAAGGCACCTTGCCATTAATGGTCAACATGGCAGGCATGATCCCGCTGATCTTTGCCCAGTCACTGCTAACCTTCCCGGCGATTATCGCCAGCTTCTTCACCCAGTCACAGAGTGAAGGCTTGCGGAATTTTGCGACTTCCGTCCAGAATTTGTTTGGCGGGCAGGGGGCAGCCTACTATATCCTGTATTTCCTGATGGTCGTTGGGTTCACGTTCTTTTATACCAACGTATTGTTCACCCAACAGAACTACGGGGAAAACCTTAAACGAGTTGGTGCTCAAATCCCTGGCGTCAGCCGGGGTGCGCCGACCCAAAAGTATCTTACCAAAGTACTCAGCCGCATTACGCTACCGGGAGCCTTGTTCCTGGGCATCGTGGCGATCCTCCCCTGGCTGATCGGCCTGATCGTCCCTGGCCTGGGGCAAAACAGCACCCTGCTGGTCTCCTCAGCCGGTTTACTGATCGTCGTCGGCGTAGTCCGAGATACGTTCTTCAATATCGAAGCCGAGCTGAAGCTGCACGGCTACGATGATGCACTGCTGGTGCGCTAAGGGAAGACCAATGCCAGTTTATGTTGTCTTAGTAGGGCCACCCGGCGCCGGAAAAGGCACCCAGGCTCAGGCAATTTCCGCCAAATTGGGCTTACCGCACATCTCTTCGGGAGACATCTTCCGGGAGAACTTAAAACTACAAACCGAGTTGGGCCAGCAGGCTGCCGCTTACATGAATCGGGGCGAGTTGGTGCCGGATGATCTGACGATAGCGATGATCCAGGAACGCCTTTCCCGCCCGGATTGCGCACCAGGAGCCTTATTAGATGGTTTCCCGCGCACGCCAGCTCAGGCTGAAGCACTTAACGAGATGCTGGGCAAGTTCAATGGCTCGGTGAATGCTGTACCTTACATTAATGTCCCTGAAGCTGTTCTGGTGGAGCGGTTAACCGGCCGCTGGACCTGCCGGGCAGCCGGGCATGTTTATCATGAGAAATTCAACCCGCCGCAAGCTCTGGGCGTATGCGATGTAGACGGATCGGAGCTGTACCAGCGTGAGGATGATAAAGCCGAGACGGTGACCCGCCGGATCCGCGTTTACCTTGAACAAACTGCGCCACTGATTGCGTATTATCAGGCTGCAGGTGTTCTGATGGAAGTGGACGGCACACAACCGATCGAGCAAGTGACTGTGGACTTACTCGCTGCAATTGCGAAAGCCACTGAGTAATCGAGCACTTTGACATGATGAGTTGGGAACGAAGCATTACCCTGAAAACCGCCCACGAGTTGGAAATCATGCGGGAAGCGGGTAAGATCAATGCTGAGGCCCTGGCCGCGGCAAAAAAAGCCATCCGTCCAGGCGTAACGACTGCTGATTTGGATGCGGCAGCAGCCGAGGTGCTCCGTAAGCATGGCGCCAAGGCGGCATTTCTCGGGGTTCCAGGCGCTTTTCCATATCCGGCAACCACGACGATCAGCGTAAATGATGAGATGGTGCATGGGATCCCCAGTCCGAAACGCAAGCTGGTGGAAGGGGACATTGTCTCGATCGATTGTGGCACGATTTTGGATGGTTTTGTGGCCGACTCGGCGATTACCTGTGGTGTCGGAGAAATCTCTGAGCAAGCCCAGCGCCTGATGGATGTGACCGAGAAATCGCTCTACATTGGGATTGAACAATGCCTGCCAGGGAACCGCACCGGCGATATCGGGAATGCGATCGAGACTTACGTGGAAGGTGAAGGCTACCACCTGACCCATGAATACACCGGACATGGCGTTGGACGGTCCATGTGGGAAGGTCCATCCGTCCCGAACTATGGGCGTCCTGGTAGGGGTGTGCCGCTGCGAGCAGGGATGACTCTGGCAATCGAGCCGATGGTTCTGATCGGCACGGAGCGAACTGTTGTTCTCGCCGATCAATGGTGTGTCGCTTCGGCAGATGGTTCTCTGACCTGCCATTTTGAACACTCATTGGCAGTGACAGAAGCCGGACCTGTGATCTTGACCTTACCATAACCCTGGTAATAGAGTCTGGACGGATCAGGGCGAGGTAGGTATAATAAGAACTTTGGCTGAACTAATAGCCGGTCTTGAGCCGGTGGGGTTAGAACAGCTAGCGTTATAAGGAGATCGGCGTAATGAAGGTAACTGCATCAATTAAGAAACGCTGTGCTAAATGTAAAATCGTCAAGCGCAAAGGCATTTTATTTGTCATTTGTGAGAATCCGAAGCATAAGCAGCGACAAGGATAAATAAATATGGCACGTATTGAAGGCGTTGATTTACCGCGTAACAAGCGGGTAGAAATTGGTCTAACTTATATCTTTGGGGTTGGTTTACCGCGGGCTCAGAAAATCCTTGCGGATACAAAAGTCAACCCGGATACTCGGGTCAAGGATTTAACGGACGCCGAGGTGAACCTCTTGCGTGATTACATCGGCCAGAGCTATAAGGTCGAAGGTGATCTGCGGCGCGAGGTCCAGCTCAATATCAAGCGCTTGATCGAAATTGGCAGCTATCGCGGCCTGCGCCACCGGCGAAATTTGCCGTCCCGGGGACAGCGAACCCGTACCAATTCCCGGACCAGCAAAGGCCCCAAGAAGACTGTGGCTGGTCGCGGCCGGCGGCGTGGCTCCAAGAAATAGTCGACTGCTGGCAGTTGTTACAGGCTGGCTTGGGTACCTTCCTCCCAGCGGCTGGCTGGCCGGGCAACAATTCGCCAGTTGTGAGTGAGCAGAGAATAAATTAACTGCGAATTCATCTGATAAGTGAGGTTTTATGGCTCAAAGTGTACGTGCGACGCGCCGCAAGGGCGGCGTAAAGAAAGTAAAGCGAACCCTGTCGTCAGGACAGGTTCATGTGTTCGCGACATTCAACAATACCATTGTGACGATCACGGACGACCAGGGGAATACGCTTGCCTGGGGTAGTGCAGGATCGGCTGGTTTCAAAGGCTCTCGGAAAAGCACTCCTTTTGCTGCGCGCCTGGCTGCCGAGCAGGCTATCAAGGCTGCAATGGCAATGGGCTTGCAAGAAGTTGCATTGATCGTAAAAGGTCCTGGCCCGGGGCGTGAATCCGCAATTCGTGCGGTTCAAGCTCAAGGCCTGCGTGTAACCTCCATTTCCGATATCACCCCGGTTCCACACAATGGCTGCCGTCCGCCCAAGAAGCGCCGCGTCTAAGCGAAGAACCCAGGAAGGAATAGGATAAGAAGACATGGCTAAGTATAGAGGGCCAGTATGCAAACTGTGCCGGCGTGAAGGCGAAAAGCTGTTCCTAAAAGGAGAGCGCTGTTTTACTCCTAAATGCGCTTTCGAACGCCGGGATTATGCACCGGGAGAACATGGTAAGAGCGGTCAATTCCGCCGCCGCCGTGATTCGGACTATAACCGTCAATTACGCGCCAAACAAAAAGCCCGGCGTGTATACGGCGTTTTCGAACGTCAGTTCCACCGGTACTATGAGGTCTCCTTGAGTCGCCGAGGGTTAACGGGTATTAACCTGCTTCAAATCCTCGAATCCCGACTCGATAATGTGATCTACCGGCTTGGTTTCGCCAGCAGCCGCGCTCAGGCGCGCCTCCTGGTGACTCATGGTCATTTCTCGGTCAATGGTCGCCGCACGGACATCCCGTCGATGCTGATGGGGCCTGGCGATACCGTTTCCGTCCGGGATGGATCACGAAAGCGCGAATTTTTCAAGACCTTGCCAGATTTTGTGGAAACACGCAATGCGCCTATGTGGCTTGGCCGGGACGTGAAAGCGCTTTCGGGAACCGTAATCCGTTTGCCGGAACGCGCCGAGATTGATGGCAATCTGCAAGAGCAGTTGATCGTCGAGTATTACTCGCGCTAAACCAGCCTCTGCAGGCCTGAATAGAACCCCCGGCGGCCGAGTCTTTATAGCCGCCGGATACGGAATTTGAACTTGGGGAAGAGGTGAACCGTGATTGGTTTATCGAACATGGTAGCACCGAAAATTGAGCGCAAAGCTGAAGCGCGCAATTACGGTAAGTTCATCATCAGCCCGCTGGAACGTGGATATGGCGTGACGTTAGGCAACGCCTTACGCCGAGTGCTTTTATCCTCCCTCGAAGGCGCGGCGGTCACCTCGATTCGCATTGCCGATGTGCAGCATGAGTTTAGCGATATCCCGGGCGTACGTGAAGACGTAATCCGGGTGATGCTGCAGATCAAGCTGCTGCGAATGAAGTTACACGATGTGGACAGTACTCGCATGCACCTCGAGGTGCGTGGAAGTGGTGTAGTTACGGCAGCCGATATCATAGCGCCGCCCGAAGTGGAGATTATCAACCCAGATCTCTTTCTCTTTACGGTGGATGACAAAAACGCCCATCTGGAAATTGAATTGACAGTGGAGCGCGGTCGAGGATACTCGCCCGCTGATGATCGCACGGGCCGCTTGCCTATTGGCGAGCTTCCGGTGGATGCTATTTACACCCCTGTGCGCAGGGTGAACTGGGATGTCGGCTATGCCCGGGTTGGACAGAGCACGAACTATGACCGGTTGGTGATGGAAATCTGGACCGACGGAACGATTGGACCAGAGCAAGCCCTCAGCACCAGCGCCAAGGTCTTGATTGATCATTTCCGCCATCTGGCCGGGATCAGTGAAGAAACTCTGGCGGCAATTACAACTGAAGAAGAAGAAACCAGTCGCCTGACCAGCGAGATGATCGAAACA